>CACZQG010000377.1 GCA_902783235.1 uncultured Ruminococcus sp. | reverse complement strand
CACCGAACATATCAGTGCCGTCACCGCACATGGTATGCCACCAGGAAAGGGCAAATTTAAGATGCTCACGCATTTTCTTGCCATCTATGACCTCATCGGGATCATAGTACTTGAATGCAAGCTCCGTCTTAGAATTCTTGCCTTCATAGGGGATTTTGCTGATGGTCGGGAAAAATTCTTTCATTGCTGTGACCTCCGTTTTTTATTTATTATATTATTTTTTATTATTTAAGGCAATACCACACACAACTTCATATATCTTTTATATCTATTATACACCAATTATTTCCGGATTGCAATAGATTTTCTGTTAAATGCCAACTATTGCATACTGTTCCTACATAATATCAACTATTGAACAGTCTTTCAGTCACCCATATTTTTTATGAATGACAAGGGAAACATAAGACTGATTATTATCCCGTTTACTCTTTTTGCTCCTTGTGAAGCACCGCCCTTAAATAAATCAAAAACGGATACAAAAATGAAAATAATATTGAAATACAATAAAAAACATGATATAATTACTAATAGTGTCATTGGAGACTATTTCCCAATGAATTCTTATCTCAAGCGATAAGTACCGGCATACCCATAAAAATCTACAAGGAGTGAATAACTTGAAAAAACTTAAACGAGCGGACTTTGTGATACTGGCTGTACTGCTTGCAGTCATCATCGGTATTACACTGATCGTTATGAGCGGAGGAAAAAACGGCAGTAATACCTCTGCGGAACCAACTGCGGCTTCATCTTCCGCATCGGAATCAAAGCCTCTTACTCTTGCCGACTATGACGGCAAGAATATCGGTGTACAAACAGGGACAACATTTGATGGAATGGTTAAGGATAAGCTTCCCAAAGCCAATATCAGCTATTTCAATTCCTACACCGATCTTCTATCGGCGCTGAAGGCAGGCACCATTGATGCATTTGCCGCCGATGAGCCTATAGTAAAAAACATGATGATCGAGGAAAGCCAGGTAGGTTATCTGAATGATTACATTAATGACTACAGCTTTGGCTTTGCCTTTCCTAAAAATGATAAGGGTAAGGCACTATGTGATGAATTCAGTGAATACATAAAGCAGATAAAATCAGATGGTACTTTGGAAAGTATTGATTCCCTGTGGTTTGGGAAGGATGAGAGCATCAAGGATATACCTGACCTTAAATCCCTTTCAGGCAAAAAAGGCAAGCTGAGCCTGGCACTGGAATCTCTTGCAGCTCCATTTGTATATGTCCGTGACGGCGAGGTAGTAGGCTATGAGGTGGATATAGCTTACCGCTTCTGCAAGGAAAAGGGCTACGGTCTTGAAATTGCAGATATGAACTTTGATGGTATCATTCCTGCCATATCCGGCGGAAAAAATGATTTTGGCTGCTCAGCCATCACTATTACCGATGAAAGAAAAGAAAGTGTTAATTTCTCCGAATCCCACTATGACGGAGGTGCTGTACTGGCAGTAAGATCATCAGATATTCAGGGAAGCAATTCCTCGGAAAGCAGCTCACAATTAAAGCTTGACGACTATGACGGCAAGAATATCGCCGTAAAGACCGGCACCACATTTGATAAAATGGTGGAAAAGTTTTTACCGAACTCAAATATATCCTTCTTCAATACAGAAGCAGATCTTCTCACAGCACTTACATCAGGTAACGTAGACGGCTTTGCTGTAGATGAACCTGTTATCAAATACATGATGACACAGGATGACTCTGTAGGCTATATCAAAGAATACATGGATGAGTATGAATACGGATATGGATTCACTAAAAATGATAAGGGTAAGGAGCTGTGCGATAAATTCAGTGAATTCATCCGGAAAATAAAAGAGGACGGCACATTGAAGAAGATAGATGATCTGTGGTTCAGCAATGACACCGCTAATCAGATTATACCGCCTCTCAGTGAGCTTTCCGGAGAAAACGGAATGCTGAATATGGCAGTAGAAGCAGGCTATGCACCATTTATTTACATGAAGGACAACAACATAGTAGGTTATGAAATAGACATTGCCTACCGCTTCTGCAAGGAATACGGATATGGCTTGGAGCTTACAGATATGGATTTCCAGGCTATAATCCCTTCTGTAGTATCCGGAAAATGCGAT
>CACZQG010000376.1 GCA_902783235.1 uncultured Ruminococcus sp. | reverse complement strand
TGGTTACGAATTACTGTAATGAAGACGGCACTCCGACAGAAAAATTCATGGCTTATCATGAACACAAGGCAAAAGGTGGCTACGGCATCATTATAACAGAGGATTTTGCGGTATCTCCAAGTGCGGGAGCTTCAAAAACGCTTGCAGGGCTTTGGTGTGATGAGCAGATAAAACCTTATCAGGGATTTACGGAAAGAATTCATAGTGTTGGTGGTAAGATCATTGCTCAGATATACCATGCAGGCAGACAAACTTCAAGCGCTATTACAGGTAAACAGCCTGTTGCGCCATCAGCTGTAAAAGATCCAACTATGCCTGAAATACCAAGAGAATTGAGTATTGATGAGATTCATGAAATTGAACAGCAGTTCATAGATTGCGCTGTGAGAGTTCAAAAAGCAGGATTTGACGGTGTTGAAATACATGGTGCGCACGGTTATCTCATAAATGAGTTTGTTTCGCCGTTTTCAAATAAGCGCTGTGACGAATATGGAGGAACAACAGAAAATAGATTCAGATTTGCTTCAAATATCATAAGCGGAGTAAGAAATGCTGTAGGAGATGATTTTCCGATATTCTACCGATTGAGTTCCGTTGAGTATGTTCAGGGAGGTCTTGAGATAGAAGAAGCAAAGCTCATAGCAAGATTAGCGGAAGCAGCAGGAGCAGATTGCATTCATTGCTCACAAGGCGTTTTTGCATCGGGACATATCATAATTCCGCCTTCCGCTGTACCTGTGGGAAGTTTTGCAGATCATGCGGCAGCTATCAAGAGTGTTGTAAATATTCCGGTTATAGCTGTTGGAAGAATAAATGACCCGATGCTTGCCGATACGATCATCGCTTCGGGAAAAGCTGATATGTGTACAATGGCAAGGGCTTCACTTGCAGATCCCGAAATGCCAAACAAAGCAAGGGCAGGAAATTTCAATGAAATTTTGCATTGTATCGGTTGTGTGCAGGGATGTGCGGGGGAACACGAAAAGGGACACAAGATACGCTGTCTTGTAAATCCATTAACAGGAATGGAGGACGAATACGATCTCACTCCGGTAAAATTCCCCAAAAATGTTATTGTAGTCGGCGGAGGAGTTTCAGGCTGTGAAGCAGCGATCTCAGCCGCATACAAGGGACACCATGTAACACTCTTTGAAAAGGAAAATGAACTCGGAGGACAATGGATCGATGCATCTGTTCCGATAGCAAAGAGTGATTTTAATTCATTTATTGTATGGCAGAGGCATATGCTGAATAAACTTGGTGTTCAGGTACACACCAATACGGAGATCTCCTCTGAGGAAATTAAGAGATTGAAACCTGATACAGTCATTCTTGCTGTAGGTTCTCAGCCTGCTATGCCTAATATAAAAGGATTAAGAGAATATGGGGTTACTGCTCATGATGTGATTCGAGGAAAAGTCAAGGTCGGCAATAAGGCAATTGTTATCGGCGGCGGACTTGTGGGAGTTGAAACTGCCGATCATCTTGCTGAACATGGCTGCACTGATGTTACGATAATAGAAATGATGCCGCAAATTGTAAGAGACGGTGAGCCTGCTTCCACATATTATCTTACAAAGCGTATCAATGAATACGGCGTAAAAGTGCTTACTTCTGCTGCAGTTCAGGAAATCAGTGCTAACTCAGTCATTTATAAAAAAGATGGTGTTATTTCAGAGTTGATTGATATAGATACTGTAATTATTGCAATCGGTGTTAGGGCGTGTACCGTTCTTGAAGGTGAGCTTGCTGACTGTGGAGCAACAGTTATATCTGTAGGTGACTGCCATGATCACGCTAAAAACGGTTATATGGGTATCCGTGAAGGCTTTGAAGTAGGATTAAGAATATAAACGGAGTGAAAATTATGAATGTAATAGAAGCAATCGAAAAAAGGTATAGTGTCAGGAACTATGCCGACAAAGAGATCGAACCTGAGAAAATAGATAAGATAATGGAAGCAGGCAGACTTGCTCCCACCGCAAGCAATCAGCAGCTTTGCAAGCATATCATTGTGACGGACAAGGAGCTTATTCACCGGATGGTAAGTGCCTGCGAGAATCAGAAGTGGATAGAAACTGCTCCTGCTATCCTTGTGGAATGTGCCAGCGGAGACAGGACGATGATATGCGGTCAAAGTGCAAGAAGTATGGACTGTGCTATTGCTATGTCATTTATGACACTTGAAGCTGTTGAGCTTGGTTTGCAATCTTGCTGGCTGGGGTGGTTTTCTCCGGATAAGGTCAGAGCTTTGCTGAATATTCCCGATGATTATGTAGTAGTAGCTGTTTCGACCATTGGTTATCCCGCCAAAGAAGGTTATCGATCCTCAAAGAAAAGTTCAGAGGAAGTTATTGTATATAACAAGATGTAATATAGAAATAGTATTATAGGAGTGAATATGATTGGAAAATGATGACAAAAAACAGCATATCTTTTTGACTTGTGAGAAGTATTATATTTTTGAACTGCTAATACTTTCTGCCGGAATGATGGGTGCATATACTTTTAATCTGAGGGGCGGTGTGTTTTGCAATGCTCAAACAGCAAATGTAGTGCTGATGTCTTTAGAGTTTGGAAAAGGCGAGTTTCTGAAAGGAGCGTATTATTTTATCCCTATCAGTGCATATACATTGGGTGCTTTACTATCAGAACTTTTGCCTAAAAAAGTAAGGAAGATACACCTACTCAGATGGGACACATATCTAATCGGCTTTGAGATCATAATTTTGCTATTGATCGGATTTATTCCACTTAACGCACCTGTACAAATAGTGCAGATAATGATAAATTTTATATGCTCAATGCAGTACAACACATTTCGTCAAGCAGAAGGTGTCCCTATGTCTACTACATTCTTAACAAACCATATCAGGCAAACTGGTATATGGATAGCGACAGCCATTGATAAAAAAGATATTTCCGCTTGGAAAAGGGCGCTATCACATATAAAAATGATAGTGATCGTCTTTTTTGGAGGACTATTATTAACTAATCTATGCAATA
>CACZQG010000375.1 GCA_902783235.1 uncultured Ruminococcus sp. | reverse complement strand
TGTGTTATAATTGATGTATGCTTTTATATTGAAGGTATACTAAAAAAATATATTGAAAGGAAAAGTTGAATATGACTATCAAGAAGACAAAAGATGGAGAGAAGCTTACTGTTGAGATCGAGGGCAGAATAGATACCCTTACAGCTCCCGAGCTTGACAAGGAACTCAGTGGTGAATACAGTGGGCTGAATGAACTGGTACTTGATGTTTCACAGGTGGACTATATATCATCGGCAGGACTTCGTGTATTACTTTTAGCTCAGAGAACTATGAATAAGCAGGGGAAAATGACGGTGACAGGTGCTAATCAGGATATTATAGATATATTTGAGGCAACCGGCTTTGATGATATTCTTACATTAGCATAATACAACAAGCATCTGCATGAAAGGAGAATAAGTATGGAAACAATACTGAATAAGTTGCAGCGCTACACAAAAGAAGATCCGAATGCTGCTATACTTTTCGATGAAGCAAATACAAAAGGTATTACTTATGCCATGCTTGATGATATGACAGGAAGAGTCTATGCTCATCTCAAGGAAAAAGGAATAGGCAGGGAAGATTTTGTTCTTATTAATCTTCCAAGAGGTGTCCAGCCGATCATTGCCATGCTGGGGGTATGGAAAGCCGGAGCAGCATGGGCGCTGGTGGAGGATACCTATGCGCCGGATCGAATAGCCTATATCCGTGAAAACTGTAAATGTAAATTTGAGTTATCATCAGATAACTGGGATGTTATAATGCGTACGGAATCCCTGGAAGGGTTTGAAGACGTACAGCCTCATGATGCTGCCTATGCTATATATACATCCGGTACTACAGGAAATCCAAAGGGCGTTTTACATGAATTCGGCAATTTGAATCAGGCAATTGAATCCATATCATTTGACGGAGAAATTCCGTTTAACAGCAAGGATAAGTTAGCCACCCTTGCGCCTATGAACTTTGTTGCAACTGTAATGGTTATTCTTGCAGCACTTAATGTATTCAAGGGCAAAAATTATATTGTATCCTATGCAACCATCAAAAACCCGGCTGCCCTGATAAAATTCTTCCTGACGAAACGCATCACCATTACATTCCTGACTCCCTCATATGTTCGTATGCTGGGAAACAAAACAGGACCATTTCTGCGAATGTTGTTTGTAGGCTCCGAGCCTGCCAATAACCTATATAATAAGAATCTTGATCTGGTAAATATATATGCACAAAGTGAATCGGGATTTGCAGTGGGTATATTCAAAATAGATAAGGCTTATGAGACCTGTCCTATCGGTAAACCGTCATTGGATATTAAGATAAGTCTCATTACTGAGGACGGCAGAGAGGCTGCTGAGGGTGAGATAGGTGAATTATGCTTTGAAAATGAATATGTACGTGGATATATTGATCTCCCGGATGAGACAGAAAAGGCATTTGTAAACGGAATATATCACACGGGTGACCTTGCTAAGATAGATGAAAACGGCAACCTTGTACTTCTTGGACGTTCCAATGATATGATAAAGATCAACGGAAACCGTATAGAACCTGCGGAGATAGAAGCAGCTGTCAAGGAAGTACTGGGTATTAAATGGGCAGCGGCAAAGGGTATTGAGGACGGAGATAAAAGCTGTCTGTGTGTTTACTATACAGAGGATATAACCATTGATACGGATATGCTCCGGACAGAGCTTTTAAAGCGTCTGCCTTATTATATGATACCTGCATATTATATAAAGATTGATGAAATACCTCTGAAAGCTACCGGCAAGCTGGACAGAAAGGCACTTCCGGATCCGGATGTCAGAAGCTTTGCAAATGATTATGCTGCTCCTACCAATGAAACGGAAGAAAAGCTTTGTAAGGCAATGGCGAAGGTACTGGGACTTGACCGTGTGGGAATAAATGATGATTTTTACGAAATGGGAGGAGATTCATTAAAGTCCATAGAGCTTATCACCGAATGTGATGAAAGTGATCTGAGAGGACTTAATGCAGGTGATATTTTCCGTGGAAGAACTCCTAAAAAAATAGGGGAGTTGTATACCGAGCATCATGAAAGGGAGGATGGTGTTGATTTCGATGCTGTCAATGAGGCTGCCCTTCATGCAGAGCATCCACTGACAGCAGAGCAGCTGTATATGGTAGATTATCAGCTCTATACTCCTAATTCCACCATGTACAATCTGTTTTCGGTAATGAAGCTTGACAAAGAAATGTTTGACCTTGAAAAGCTTATAGAGGCTGTCAAAACTGTTGTTGCGGCGCATCCGGCTCTTCTTACTACATTTTTCTACAATGATGATCATGAGCTGATGCAAAAGTATTCACCTGAAATGATGCAGGATATTCACGTTGAAAAGCTGTCCCAGTTTGAGTTCAAATACGTTAAGGACACACTTGTGTATCCCTTTAAGATCATAGGCGGAAAGCTTTGCAGATTCAGAGTATTTGAAACCGAGAAGGCAGGATATGTTTTCTTTGATGTTCACCACTCTCTCTTTGACGGTACCTCTCTGAAGGT
This sequence comes from uncultured Ruminococcus sp., assembly GCA_902783235.1. Classification (GTDB taxonomy): domain Bacteria; phylum Bacillota; class Clostridia; order Oscillospirales; family Ruminococcaceae; genus Porcipelethomonas. The sequence continues at coordinate 124 of CACZQG010000375.1, read as the reverse complement.
ATTTTTAGCTGATATAGGTAAGGCATATATGGGTATGCCTATTGAGAAGGATTATTATTATCTTATGCTTAAAAACCGTGAGGATGCTGTTCACTCTGAGCTTTATGAGGAAAGCAGAAGGTAT
>CACZQG010000374.1 GCA_902783235.1 uncultured Ruminococcus sp. | reverse complement strand
TTTGGTGAAACACTGGCATATGTCAAAGAGATTTTGTGCAAGATAAAGGAAAATCTGCAAGCATACCCCAAGGGCACTTGTGTTTCGTTCCAAATCAAAGATTTGGTGAAACACTGGCGGATGACGTGCAAAGCTTCCAAGCGGTCTTTGTGCGGTGTTGCCTTAAGTATATGTTTTAGGGTGGGTTCGGATAATGAAAAGAATTCTGTTTGTAGCAACAGTTGCGAAAAAGCATATATGTCAGTTTCATATTCCGTATCTGAAATGGTTTCATGACCATGGATATGAAGTTCATGTATGCGCAAGAAACGACTTTGAGTACAAGGATATTTTCGATGTACCGTATTGTGACAGATATTTTAACGTACATTTCAGCAGATCACCCTTTTCAGGGCAAAACCTGACAGCATACAAGCAGCTTAAAGAGATAATACGCAATAATAAATATGACCTTATACATTGTCATACACCGGTTGCGGCGGCAATGACCAGGATCGCTGCAAGAAAGACACGTAAGAACAACGGCACCGTGGTGCTGTATACCACTCACGGATTCCATTTTTTCAAGGGTGCGCCTTCCTCCAGCAGGATCTATTACATAGCTGAAAAAGCACTTATAAGATATACTGATGGGATCATTACCATTAATCGTGAAGATCATGAAATGGCAAAAAAATTCTGCGAAGGGAATAAATGCAGAGCCTATTACATACACGGTATGGGAGTGGATACCAAAACCATAGCTGCTGCCGGTACGGATAAAAGGGTATTGAAAAAACGCTTTGATATACCCGAAAATGCTTTTGTGCTTTTGTCTGTATCCGAGATAAATCAGAATAAGAATCTTACAGTGTCTCTGAAGGCGTTTGCAAGGATAGAACGCAAGGATATATACTATCTTATATGCGGTACCGGTCAGATGATGGATGAATGTGTGGAGCTTACCAAAGAACTGGGCATTTCGGACAGGGTGATCTTTGCAGGCTACCGATATGACATTTATCATCTGGTACATATAGCAGATGCTTTTCTCTTTCCATCACTTCGTGAGGGACTGGGAGTAGCTGCGATAGAGGCAATGTCAGCAGGTGTTCCAGTGATCGGTTCGGATATACGTGGAGTGAGAGAATATGCTGTGAACATGGAAAACAGCATATTACTGGAGCCTACTGATATTGATGGATTTGCAGGGGCTATAGAAAAACTTTACAGTGATGATGAGCTTCGGGACAGGCTGGGTAAAAATGCACTATTGTCTGTTCCGCCCTTTGATATAAGAAATTCCATAAAAAGCATAACTGATATTTATCGTGAATATCTTGAAATACCCGAAAGGGAAGAAAGTGTGACAGCCAATTGAAAAAAAGGTATCATGAGCTTATAAAGAAATACCCCGGGCTGGAAAAAGCAGTGGAGGCTGCCTTTGATAAGGCAGATAATGATACCGGGAGACTGGCGGCGGGAGTGTTTTTGCCGGTGGCATTGATGTATACCATGTGGATACTTGAACAGGCAGAAAGAAAAGGTATAAAAAGGCTCTGTTTTCTTGCCCGTGACGGATATGTGCTTTATCATATTGCCAGGGTGATGTGCGAAAGATGGGGAGCAGATATAGAATGCTCTTACTTTTATTGCTCACGTTATGCCCTGAGAATGGCAGCATACAGATTTTTTGATGACAGTGCCTTTGACAAGCTTTTTATATATTCCTACAAAGTGAGTCCTTATATAATGCTTAAAAGAGCAGGCCTTGATCCTCATGAAAGGCAGGCAGTATATACCTCATCGGGCTTTGAAGGGGACGAAAAGCAGCTTATGAGCAGGCAGCAGTTCCGCAGCTTCTGTGATAAGATCCGTTCGGACAGCATATTCCGTGATATCCTTCGGAAAAGATCCGGTGATGCCTATAGGAGCTTTGAAGCCTATGTCCGGCAGGAGGAGATAGATACCACGGATCATGTGGGTATCGTGGATCTGGGCTGGACAGGATCCATGCAGTACACGCTCACAAGGCTTTTGGAAAGCATGGATATAAATACAAGGGTCACGGGCTTTTATATGGGAATGCTGTGCACTCCGCCAAGGGAAATAAGCTGTGAGACATGGCTGTTCCATCAGGGAAACAGAGGTATAAGGGCGTGGTTCTCCCATAATCTTGCGGAATGTCTATTTACCGCTCCCCATGGGCAGACTATGGGATATGAGATAACAGATAATGGCGTAATGCCTGTGCTTAATAAAGATGAGCCGAGGGAGAACAGAGACTTGCCCGGCTCTGTACTGGAGCTTGCAGTACATGAAGCAATACCTGCCCTGAAGGATACAGGATATCATGAGGGATACAGGGGACTGGCATTATCACTTCTCAGGAGGGTGATGATGCATCCTCGTAAAGAGGAAGCGGATGCTTTGAGCAGCATTGTCTTTTGTGATGATGTTGGTGAGCAGTATCATAAAAGTATCGCCGAGAAGGGCGTTTCGGGTAAGCTTCGGAAGGAGCTTATCCTTCATAAATTTTTTGACAGAGATAAGACAGACGGGTACTACTGGTATTACGGTTCTCTTGCCGCAGGAGATGTGCGGATAAAGGGATATTACCGGTATGGGTACTATATGACAAGATATATTCTCTCTTTGTTGAGATAAAGGGGTAGAGTATTTATGAAAAAACCGTTTCTTTCGGTCATAATGGGCATATACAACTGCCCTACAAAGGATATGCTGATAAGGGCAGTCAACTCTATCCTGAATCAGACATATACCGATCTTGAATTCATAATATGCGATGATGGCTCGACAAATGATACATTCAAGTGGCTCTGTGAGCTTAAAAAAATAGATGACAGAATAAGAGTGTTCCGCTCGGATCGGAATGAGGGACTTGCTCATGCACTGAACGAGTGCATAAAAAGAGCAAAGGGAGAGCTTATAGCCCGTCAGGATGTGGATGATTACTCCATGCCCAACCGTTTTGAGATGGAAATAGAATTTTTGACGGAAAATCCGCAGTATGCCTTTGTAGGGTCAAACTGCTTTTTATATGAAAATAATGAGATATACGGGGAGCGGTATGTTCCTGCTTTCCCCTGCAGAAAGGATTTCCTTTTCAATTCCCCCTTTATACACGGCACGGTGATATTCAGGCGTGAGGTATTTGAAAAGGCAGGCTATTACCGTTCCATCGGAAGATGCCTGAAATATGAGGACTATGATTTTTTTATGCGCCTTTATGCCGAGAATATGGAGGGCGCAAATATAAATCAGCTGCTGTATGTGTTTTACTCAGAGGAAAAGAAAAATCATGTGTCGGGAAAAATGCGTCTGGATGAGGTGTCTGTACGATATGACGGCTTCAAGGCACTGGGGCTGCTGCCGGCTCATATACTGTCGGTGATAAAGCCTTTTATCCTTATGTTTGTGCCGAATAAGCTGCTGTATCATCTTAAAAACCTAAAAAAAAGCGAGATACTGAACAAACGGGCACTTATGCTCAATCTATATAAAGCTGTGGTGAACCGCAACAGCTATATCAAATATAACTATGAAAGCTTTGTAAATGCCCACAGGCGTATGCATTCACGTTTTCCCCTCATATCCTGGCTGGTGCTGCTGAGACTGAATATTATCAGTATATTTTTACGCCGTACCACTCGTGAGCCCAAAAGGGCAAGCAGCGAAAACTCAGCATTGTGTGTGAACCATAAGACCACTCCCAGGCTGGTGGCAAAACAGCTGTGCGGCAGTGAGGTGGTGTCCTTTGATATATTTGACACCCTTATATTCAGACCCTTCTCCAAACCTAAGGATCTTTTTTACCTTGTGGGGGCAAAGCTCAACTACCCTGATTTCCGCACTATCAGAATAACAGCGGAGAACCGTGTGAGAGCTGCCAAGCGGTCGGAGATAACCTTAAAGGAGATATATGACTATATCGAAGAAAAGACAGGTATAGACTCACAGATGGGACAGGATGCGGAAATGGAGATAGAATATAATCTCTGTACCGCAAACCCTTTTATGAAAAAGGTGTGGGACATTGCTGTAAAGCAGCGCAGAGTGGTGGTCACATCGGATATGTATCTTCCCTCGGATTTCCTGGCAAAAATGCTCAGATCCAACGGGTTCAAGGGAGCTGAAAGGATATATGTGTCCTGTGAGCACGGCTGCGGAAAATATAACGGCGGTCTGTATGAAAAGCTTAAAAAAGAGCTTCGCACAGAGAGCATTGCACATATAGGGGACAATTATCATTCCGATGTACAAATGGCTAAAAAGCACGGTCTCAGCGCAGTGGAATACAAGAATATAAATGCTATAGGAGAGAATTACAGACCGAAGGATATGTCTCCTATTATCCGCTCGGCTTACAGCGGACTTATAAATATGAAGTTGTATAACGGAGATCTGGTAAATCTCCCGGCTTATAATTTCGGCTACAAGTACGGCGGCGTTTTGCAGCTGGGCTTTTGTGAATTTATCAAAAAGATCGCCAAGGAGAAAAAAGCTGATAAGATACTGTTTTTCTCCCGTGACGGATATATGACCAAGAAGATATATGACAGACTGTATCATGAGATCCCCACAGAGTATGTATACTGGTCAAGAAACTGTGCAGCTAAGCTGGGTGCGGGACTGTTCAAAAATAATTTTATGAGCAGATTCGTGCTGCAAAAGGTAAATCACAATATACCTATAGGGGATATTTTCAGCAGTATTGGCTATACAGGTACTGTTCCCTTTGACATGAACACATATCTTTCATCTGCAAATGTAAATGAGGTGGAGGCTTTTGTGGAGGATAAATGGGAGGAAATAGTAAAGAGCTATGAAAAGAATGACATGGCTGCAAAGAATTACTATTCCAAGGTACTGGAGGGCTGCAAACGTGTTATTACCATTGACTGCGGCTGGGCAGGAAGCGGTAATATCATACTGGAACAGATAGTTAATAAAAAATGGGGTATAAACTGTGAATTTATAGGTATTCTTGCAGGTACAAATTCATATAATCAGTTTGACAGTGATTACAGTGAGACCTATTTTATAACAGAAAAAATGCTGTCCTACTGCTTTTCATCCTCCTTCAACAGAGATAAGTATATGGCACATCTGCCGTCATCAAAGCACAATATCTATTTTGAACTGCTGTTTTCCGCTCCAGAACCGTCATTTTTGGAGTTTGATATGGATAAAGAGGGAAAAACCGTTCCTGTATTCCACAGAGAATGTGAGAACAAGGAGCTGATAGAGGAGCTCCAAAGGGGAGAAATGGATTTTGTAAGCGACTATATAAGTATTTTTGAGCAGTACAGCTTTATGAGGAATATTTCCGGCAGTGATGCCTACACCCCATTCATGAACTGCATGAAGGTAAATCAGAAGGAGCTTAAAGCCACCTTCAGCGGCAGTACATTTGATGAACTGACAAACGGAAAAAAAGAGAAGATTTGAGGTAATTTATGATAAAGGCACTGGATTCATTAGGGAGTAAATTTCAGCAGCGAAAATTCCTGTTCAAGCAGCTGGTGTACAGGGATTTTAAAAGCAGATACAAAAGGGCTGTCCTGGGAGTATTGTGGAGTATGCTGTCTCCCTTGCTGTATTTTTCGGCACAGGCGTTGGTTTTCACGTTTATTTTTTCAAGAGCAGAGCATTATATTTCCTATCTGATCACGGGAAACATAGTGTATTACTATTTTTCCGATGCTACGACCCAGGGAATGTTCTCCCTTACATCCAATGCCGGGATAATATCAAAGATCCGGGTACCAAAGGAGATATTCCTGTTTTCCAAAAACATATCCAGCTTTGTGAATTTCCTGCTGACACTGATAATAATGTTCAGTATAGTGGCGTTGGATCAGATGCCTTTTCACATTAAGTTTCTCATGCTGATATTCCCCATAGTCTGTATATCCGTACTCAATGTGGGAATAGGATATATTCTTTCAGCACTTTTTGTATTCTTTAAGGATATACAGTATCTTTACAGCATAGTATGCCGTTTGCTTATATATTTTTCGGCAATATTCTACTATATCGATGCTTTCCCGGACTGGATAAGGAAGATGTTCTGGCTCAATCCTCTTTACTGCTATATTTACTATTTCAGACAGATAATCATATATAACAACATACCCGGACTGTGGGTGCATTTTCTGTGTATACTGTATCCGCTGCTGTTTGTTATAGTCGGAAAGATCATATACAAGGTAAATGACAATAAATTTGCTTATTATCTCTAAATGGAGGATGAGGATTTGGTAGTTAAGGTAAAGGATGTTTCCGTAAAATACAAGATCGGAGATTTCCGTGATATCGGATTGAAGGAATATATCGTTAAAAAGTTTTCCAGAAATTATGACGCCAAGGAATTCTGGGCGGTAAAGAATGTAAGCTTCAAGCTGGAAAAGGGCGATTTTCTGGGTATTGTGGGAACCAATGGTGCCGGAAAATCCACTCTTCTCAAGGTCATAAGCGGAGTACTTTACCCGGAAAGCGGTTCTGTCCGTACCAAGGGACAGGTAACTTCACTGCTGGAGCTGGGAACAGGCTTTGACGGGGAACTGACCATAAAGGAAAATATATATTTCAGAGGTGCGCTTCTGGGATATACAGAGGAATTTATGGACAAAAAATACTCGGAGATAATTGATTTTTCCGAGCTGGAGGAATTTCAGGGCTTGAAGCTGAGGCAGCTGTCATCGGGAATGAAGTCACGACTGGCTTTTTCTATAGCCAGCCTGCTGGATCCGGATATACTTATTCTTGATGAGGTGCTGGCTGTAGGTGATGCCGCATTCAGATCCAAAAGCGAAAAGAAAATGCTGGAGATAATAAAGGGCGGTACCACTACATTGTTCGTATCCCATTCCCTTATGCAGATAAAAAGACTGTCAAATAAGGTCCTGTGGCTGGACAGGGGAAAGCAGATGGCGTTTGGTGAGACCCGGGAGGTCTGCGCCATGTATGAAAAATTTATAAAAGAAAAAAAGGCGGCAAGAGAGCAAAGTCTCAAGGCTATGGAACAGGCTAAAAAGGAAACAGGAAAGTGAGGACATGATATGTACGATTATTTAGTTGTTGGCTCGGGTCTTTATGGTGCGGTGTTTGCGCATGAGGCGAAAAAAGCAGGCAAGTCGGTACTGGTAATAGATAAAAGAGCAAATATTGCCGGCAATGTATATACGGAAACCATTGAAAAGATACACGTTCACAAATACGGTGCACATATATTCCACACCAACAGTAAAAAAGCCTGGGACTATGTTAATGAATTTGCGGTGTTCAACCGTTTTACCAACAGTCCTGTTGCCAATTATAAGGGTGAGCTTTTTTCTCTTCCCTTTAATATGTATACCTTCAATAAAATGTGGGGTGTAGTGACTCCGGAGGAGGCAGCAGCCAGAATAGAAGAGCAGCGCAGAGAAATAACCGGTGAACCCCGGAATCTGGAGGAACAGGCCATCTCTCTGGTGGGACGTGACATATACGAAAAGCTTATAAAGGGCTATACGGAAAAGCAGTGGGGACGTGACTGCAAGGAGCTGCCTGCATTTATTATCAAGCGTCTTCCCGTAAGGCTTACATTTGATAACAATTACTTCAACGCACTTTATCAGGGAATACCTGTAGGCGGCTATACAAAAATGGTGGAGAATATGCTGGAGGGTATTGAGGTAAGACTTAATACCGATTATCTGAAAAACAAGGAGGAGCTGGACAAGCTGGCTGATAAGGTGGTTTATACAGGCCCTATAGATGCTTACTTTGATTTCAGCCTGGGAACACTGGAGTACAGAAGTGTGCGCTTTGAAAATGAAACACTGGATAAGCCCAACTTCCAGGGAAATGCGGCAGTGAACTATACTGACAGAGAAACACCCTGGACAAGAATAATCGAGCATAAGTGGTTTGAGTTCGGCAGGGACGATGAGGGAAATGATATCCCCAAGACAATAATAAGCCGTGAGTACTCATCCGAGTGGAAGCCCGGAGATGAGCCTTATTATCCCGTAAACGATGAAAAGAACGGTAAGCTGTATGAGGAATACAAGGCATTGGCTGAAAAGGAAGAAAAGGTAATATTCGGCGGAAGACTGGGTGAATATAAATACTATGATATGGACGCTGTGATACTCAGTGCTCTGGATAAATGTGAAGAAATTTTGAAGTAATAAAGAGGACATGACAAAAATGATCTTACAGAACATTTTATTTCCGTCGGTAGACACCTGTACCGAGGAGCGTATGTATTTCAGAAGATACGGTGAGACTGATGATATAGAGTATTCATGGTGCAGCGATCACATAAGGGTGGATAAGGATGCATCCCTTTCCTTCGACACATACTTTAACAGTATTTCTGCTGAAAAGTGGTGTAAATATACTAAGGTGAGGAAAGTGCGCCTTAATGTAAGGATAACAGGAGGCTTCCGTCTTACCATAGTAAGAAGTGATGTTGTCAACAGACAGACAGAGCAGGAATTCACTCTGGAAAGACTTATCAAAAGCAAAGGAAGAGAGCCGGAGGAGTTTTCCTTTGAATTTGATATTACGGATAAAAAGGGCATCTACAGCTTTAATCTTCACTCTGTAAGCAATAACTCACGGTTTTACGGAGGAAATTACAGTACTGACATAGCCCCTGAGCAGGTGGACAGAGTTAAGATAGCCATAGACATCTGCACCTATAAGAGAGAGACCTTTGTAGAGGCAAATCTGTTGAAGCTCAGAAAATACTTCCTTGAAAATGAATCTTCTGTTTTGTATGACAAGCTGGAGGTATTTGTTTCGGATAATGCTCATACCCTGGATATACCCTCATTGCAAAGTGACA
>CACZQG010000373.1 GCA_902783235.1 uncultured Ruminococcus sp. | reverse complement strand
TGAGGGCGTCCCCTAAGTAAAGGAACGAATTCATTATATCTCACCAATTATTGGTGACGAGCTAATGTAATAACCAATTGTTTTTGTAAAAATTGATTTCCGTGAAGCAGCTCCCCCTGTGACGATCGTTATCGCCGCAGGGGGAGCTTGCAGGTTTATCAATCTTTGCTCTGATCCTGAGAATATTATTCCTTCTCCAGATCCTTGAGAGCCTTTATTTCTTCCTTGTTGACACGTATTTCCGAGTCCTTTATGACCTTAACGTCATCACGGCTGACTATTATGGGAAAATCACCCTTTTCGGGCATTACTTTAAGCTTGCCTGTTATAAGGTTGACCTCCTCTACATAGCCCTTGCATTCCGGAGCCTTGACATATGCGCCTACCTTTGGAGTGATCTTTAGCAGCTGTTCATAGCTTGCCTGTTCATTTTTCAGACAGCACATGAGCCTTCCGCATACACCGGAGATCTTTGTGGGGTTCAGGGAAAGCCCCTGCTCCTTAGCCATTTTTATGGATACCGGCTGAAAATCTCCCAGATAGCCCTTGCAGCAGAATTCTCTGCCGCATATGCCCAGACCTCCAAGTATTTTTGCCTCATCACGAACACCTATCTGTCTCAGCTCTATCCTTGTTCTGAATATAGCAGCCAGATCCTTTACCAGCTCACGGAAGTCCACACGGTTTTCCGCTGTAAAGTAAAACAGCAGTTTATTATTGTCGAAGGTACATTCCACATCCACAAGATTCATTTTCAGCTTGCGGAATGCTATTTTTTCAAGGCATATCCTGAATGCATCCTCCTCCTTTTTGCGGTTTTTTTCTACGGTTTTCATGTCGGAGGGGGTAGCCTTTCTGATAATATCCTTCAAAGGGGATACTACCTCCGATTCATCCACCTGCTTGTTTGCCAGTACAACGCTGCCGCATTCCACTCCTCTGGCAGTTTCAACAATAGCGTGCTCTCCTGCATGGAATTCCACGCCCTTGGGGGAAAAGTAGTATACCTTTCCGCCCTTTTTAAATCTTACACCAATGATCTCAACCATATCAATAATCCTTAACTATTTATTATATCACCGCACAGAGCTGTCATTACCAGGGAGGAGCTGACATTAGCGGAAATGTCCTTTGCAGCCTCTCCTATAAGCATATGTATCCTCTGTGCACTTTTGACAGAAAGACGATGGGACAGCTGCTCTGCCTTTCTGGGCGAACATCCCGCCATTTCTGCATTTTCCCGATACCGAAGTACAGCCGCATCACGAACGGTCTTGTCAAACAGATCCAGAAACTGTCTTGACAGCTTTCTGTCCTTGAGTACAGGGTCGGACAGTGCTTTCATAAGACTGTATTCATCACTGTTTATTATACTATCAATAGCAGCTCTTGTCAATGCTGTTATACCCTTCAGCTCATCTCCGTCTATATATTCCCTGCACATTCCTATGTTTCCGCCAAACGCACCTACAGCTCCCTTTATGTCTTCATCATTATATCCGCTTTCAGCCAGTGCCGCCTTGCACTCATCGGCTGTACACGGCGCTGTTCCTATGGACGTGACACGGGATATTATGGTGGGAAGAAAGCTGTCCTTGTGTACTGATGTGAATATGAAATAAACGTGCAGCGGCGGTTCCTCCACCACCTTCAGCAGAGCATTCTGGGCAGAAAGACCTAAATTATCGCAGTCTGTAAAAATATACACCTTGGCTGCCCCGTTATTGGGAGATACTATAGAGTCCGCACATACATTACGGCAGGTCTCAACAGTATATGTCATGAGCTTGCCGCTTTTTTCCGGATATATTATATCCGGATGGGCTTTGCTTTTGGCAAGACGGCAGGAATGACATTCACCGCAGGGCTCACCATCATGGTTATTTTCACACAGGATAGCCGCAGCAAAATAGTCGGCAATAAGCTTTTTACCTGTTCCTTTTTCTCCGTAAAGGAGAAATGAATGAGGCATACGTCCGCTTTTAAACATGGAGCTTATGCTTTGAATGGCAGCTTTATTGCCATATATCCCTCTGCTGTTCATATCGGTGCTCATACCTTTTCAAACCGCTCCACATCTGTAACAAAGATAGTAGCTCCTCCTACAGAGACCTCCACCGGGAAGGTGGCACTGCCGGATTCGGGGGCAGACTGTATCATCTGCTTGCGATGGCTGCTTTTTTCTTTAATTATATCTACGGCAGACTGTACTTTTTCACTCTCTGTACATATAAGGAATGTGGTATTGCCTGAGCTTAAAAACCCACCTGTGGAAGCCAGCCGGGTGGCAAAAAAGCCGGCTGCTGTAAGAGATTTTGATACCCTGTGGCTGTCGTCACCGTTTACTATAGCGAAAATAAGCTTCATAATAGCTCCTTTTTATGCTACAGGCAGTGCCTTATGGGAGCCTGTAGTTTGCATTACTTTTCTCTGACTTCTATTTTACCACATTTACGGTTAAAATTCCATACCTTTGGAAAATTTTTATCATATGACTGTTTATTTTTTCACCGCATACTGCTATGGGAACAGCAGGGGGACATGGAACATCTACCCCGGCACATATCCTTCCAGAGCTTTTTTCCACAGGTATCATCTCATAAGGAGAAAGCGCAGCATCACGCAGTGTCATAACACGCTCTGCTTCCCGAAGGATAAGCTCATCTGCCATGTCAGAATGGGACGGCAGAGTGATATCCCGCAGCAATGCATTTTCAAGGCGTTCAATATCCCCAAAGTCATTCAGGGGAGACAGCAGCAGTACAATACAAAATCTGTCTGCATACTCACACTCGATTCCACGCTGTCTCAGCTGCTGAGCCAGCCATAGCCCGTTGCATAAAAGCGTCAGGTGAAAGGGGTCGCCTTCATAGACCTTGTATCCGGTGCTTATTTTTTTTCGCAGCTCCGAAAGCAGAGGGATCAGCCGTTCACGGTCATAGGGCAGCTTATTGTGTATATAATCATTACACAGATCAAGCGACATCATTATAAGATAGCTGGGACTTGTGGAGGCAAACAGGGACATTTCATGCTTTGCACCGGGAATAAACTGTTCATTGCCTATATGCAGATATGCTCCGCCTGTAAGACAGGGCAGCATTTTGTGTGCAGAATCACAGCACATATCCGCTCCTTGCTTTATTGGATGCTGATCTGTTCCGGCAAAGTGTGCGCCGTGGGCGTTGTCCACAATGAGTATGCCGGAGTATTTATGGGTAAGCTGCGCTATAGTTTTTATATCTGCCATTTTTCCCAGGTAATCGGGTGATGTGATATAAACACAGGGACGATGAGATGCTTTAAGCTTTTTTTCCAGGTCTTCCATATCCACCGTCCCTGATAATATCCCTGCACAATAGCGGGGATATGACCATACAGGCTCAATACCCAGCAGTACGCAGGCGGCTATAAAGCTTCTGTGAACACTGCGAAGGGCGATCACCTCACGTCCGTCACGTTTGGCGATTGACAGCATGGTCTGTATGCACAGAGTAGAGCCGCCGGCACTGTAAAGGGTGGCTTTACTGCCGAAAAGGGCAGCAGCATTTTTCTCGCTTTCCCTGATTATACCGTCAGCATCAAAGAGACTGTCAGCTCCGTGTATTTCCGTGATATCCAGCCCGAAGGAAAGGGGGATCTGATCCTTCCCCTTATGTCCGGGCATATGGAGCCGAAGATCACCGCTGCTGTTATAGCTTTTCAGAAAATCATAAATGGGTGTATTCATAATAATACTATTATATCATAGTTTATGGATATTTGCAAATCTAAGAGCGGCAGTCAACACGGAAATCAATTTTAGTAAGCAATTTGTAATAAACTATGAATTACTTAAATACAAAAGTTTAGGTCAAGCCTTTTCAAAGGC
>CACZQG010000372.1 GCA_902783235.1 uncultured Ruminococcus sp. | reverse complement strand
TGCCCTTGGGGTACACAAGTATTCCTGCGGCTTTCTTCCTTGATAAATTTCCTCTCTGCCTTCGTCTTTTTGGCAAGCTTTAATTGGTGAAGCAATAGCATAGCGATGTAAAACGTCCGGGAGGTATTTTAATAAATGAACAGAACTCCAAAAGAGATCATGAATTTTGTAGAGGAAAATGACGTAAAGTTTATAAGGCTCACCTTTACGGATATATACGGCAATCTGAAAAATATTGCCATAATGCCCGGTGAGCTGCCCCGTGCTTTTGAAAAAGGTATCCCCTTTGAAGCGGAAACATTTTCCGGAGACTACTCCGATCTTCTTCTTTTCCCCGACATATCCACCCTTTCCGTACTGCCCTGGAGACCACGCTCAGGCAGAGTGATACGATTCTTCTGCAATATAAAATGTGCCGACGGGAGAGATTTTTATGGTGATCTCCGCCATGATCTTGACAGCTTTCTTGAAAAAAAGCAGCATGAGGGCTACAGCTGTCTCATAAGTACACGCTGTGAATTCTACCTGTTCAATATGGGAGATAACGGTGAACCCACGAAAACGCCCCATGATAATGCAGGCTATCTGGACATTGCTCCCCTTGACAAATGTGAAAATGCCAGAAGGGAGATATGTCTGTCCCTGGAGGAAATGGGATTTGCTCCCCAAAGCTCACGGCATACCTACGGTCCCGGACAGAATGAGATCGATTTCAGGATCAGCAATGCGCTGAAGGCAGCAGACAATATGATATATTACAAAACAGTTGTAAAAAATATAGCTGCTCAAAGCGGTCTTTTCGCCTCCTTTATGCCCAAACCCCTGGAAAATCAGACAGGAAGCGGTCTGCATATAGGAATATCTGTCAAGAAGGACGGAAAGCATATTTTCTCCTCCCGCCCGGAAACACTCTCGGAAGAAGGAAAGCACTTTATCGCCGGTATACTGTCCCGTATAAAAGAGATCACCTGTTTTCTTGATCCAACCACAAACTCCTACAAAAGATTACAGGGAAAAACTGCTCCCACACGTATAGACTGGTCATATGAAAACCGTTCCCAGCTTATCCGTATACCCAATACCACCGACAGTGACCCGCTTATCGTTATACGTTCCTCCGATGCTGCCTGCAACCCGTATATAGCCTTCAAGCTCCTGCTTGCTGCCGGATTTGAGGGTATAGACAAAAAAATACCCCTTGACAGTTCACGGCTTATAAACGAAAAGCTTCCCACATCACTGGAGCAGGCACTGGAGACTGCAAAAAACAGTGAGCTGGTAAACAGCGCTCTGTCCGAAAGCATACGATCCAAGATATTCGGTCATATTGAGGATACGCTTACACGCTATGACCTGGCAAACAATAAATCCAACTTTGAAAATGACTATTACTTTGGATCTTTATAAGGATGGACAGCATGGATAAAATACTTATAGTATGTAAAAGCGAGGCTGTATTTGAAGGATTGTCACACTGTATATGCCCATGCCGCAGGGCGGTACACGCCAAAAGCGGTGCTGCTGCACGGCGGCAGCTGTGTCATTCAAGATTTACGCTGGTGGTGATATACACTCCTCTTCCGGATGAGCACGGCAAGGAGCTTTGGGAATATACGGCGGAAAAAACATATTCCGGGATAATGCTCCTTTGCGATCCGGATATTTGTAACCATCTGAAGGAGCAGATGAATATGCCGGGAATGGCAGTAATGCCTAAGAATGCCCCTGCTCTTACCATAAAAAAGGCCGCAGAGGATATTATGGATACCGCACGCTCCATGCAGACAGCTGACAGGGCAGGATCCAGGATACAGCATCGTTCTGAGGAGATACGAATGGCAAATACCGCAAAAAAATATCTTATAAAATATATGGGGCTTACCGAGCCCTGCGCTCACAGATATATAGAAAAGCAGGCAATGGATAAACGCAGGTCAAGAAAGGATATAGTAAAGGAAATACTGAAAAAATACGATTCCTGAGACATATCGCCCCCTTGCAATACCTATTGCTCCCCCAACTAAACATTGCCAACAATACTTGCCAGATAGAAAATTTCTCTGCGTCAGAAAGCCTGACAATATGCCAGCATT
>CACZQG010000371.1 GCA_902783235.1 uncultured Ruminococcus sp. | reverse complement strand
TGTTGCAACTTAATTGTAACACAGGTTCATGCTGATTCGCTATCTTTTTTTCTTAATTTTGTCTCACATCTATTGTAATCCTACAACAAAAATAATTTAAAAAAATAGAATAGTATTGACAAAATTTTATAAATATGATATAATAAAGTCATTGTTTTAAATGTCAAGTTCATTAGCTAATAGAAAGGAGGGTGCATTGTTATGGCAACAACAGATTCATTTGGAACAAAAAACAATAAAAGTGGGCGAGGTGAATTGTATGATTTTAACAATGCTGATTCAGTTATAGAAGAACTTGAAGCAAAAGATTTAGATTATAAAAATGGATTTTTAACTATGGTGCAAGGAAATACTTTTGGAGGTGTAAATATTTCTGATGAAAACATTCGAAATAATTCGCACTTTATTGTAAATCTTTGGGGTTAAGGAATTAGTTATGGATAGTGAGAAAAAAGAATACTCTACTTATTGTATGGGAATAAAACGTGTAAATATTATTGATCAAAATTTTTTTACTGAAGATAAACTTAAAGAGTGGAGTTTGTTTATTGCTAAGTGCTGTCGAGATATATGTGAAGAACTTATAGCAAAAATCGATCCTGTATGTCATGTAACATATTTTTTGAATAGAGCATTATTGAAAGAAGTTGTAGGAGATGCTACTATCGGTATGGCAAAAATAGTTGAAAAATCCCCTCATCCTGTAGAATGCCCAAATGCTTTTAAAATTGCTTCATATTTAGGATATTGGTTTCTTAGACATAAACCTATAAGTGTGATTTATCCTAGTTCTATTGATTTAGATGATATTAAAGTTGCACCTGATGTAACTTGTAATCCGGAATACTTAAGTTGGCAGTTAAAACACATTAATGAATCAATTGCCGTTAATATTGTGACTACATTTATTTTTGATTTTGAAAATGAGTTATGTAATTTGAAGAAGTGTGAGAAAATCAAGAAAAAAAATATATTTGAGGGAAAACCTGCGTTTGCTTTTGAGAATTTTATACATCAAAGGCAAATCATGCTCCAAAAATTGACGTATTATTTTACATATAGAGCAATTGCCCCCAAAGTTATTGAGCATATGCTTGAGGGATATGCTTTTCACCCCGCTTGGTATTTAACAGGACCACATTGGAATACTGAAATAGCTGGGGACATAACATCTACTAATTATAAAGCGGAGAATGGTTGATTTGGGAAAATTTAATTATAAGTGTATTTTTTTTACGATTGGTTTTTCTATACTAGGTGTTTTAATATCTTTAGTTTTATTATTCTTTAATATACCAGAAAAAACCATGAGTTTTATAGCAGAATTGGTTGGAATTATAGGTACAATATCGTCTATAATACTTAGTATAATGGCAATGGTATATTCTAATAGAGCATCAAAAGATGCAGAGAATAGTTTAAAGGAAATAACTAATTTATATAAAACACTGGAACAAGAAATTACAAATCATGTTAATGAGCAGGGATTTGGTTTTGCAGGAATAAAGACGATAACAAATGAACTACATAATAAATAGCATAGTAGAAATGACACTATTTGAAACCATGAGTGATAGGACTGACCCGATTTGAACCCTAGGTTATGTTGAAGATCATTTTCTCTTTACAAAAACGCCTAAAGCTGCGGTTTAAGCGGTATAAATCGTGGTCATCTATTTTATAGTCATAATACAAAATCGGAAAGCACCATGTCAAAGATAATGAGTGGAGGTCATAATTCTCATTGTTTTTGGCAGGTGCTTTCTTTTATATTTTACCATGTTTTACTTGGGTTGTCAAGGATTTTGCGAAGTATTTTTATGGGCTGATTTTTTGATGTCCAAAAAGTTATGGCTTCAAAATTACGAGGTTGAGATTGGCTGCTCCCCGTCGGCGAATTGGTCGGCGAGGGGCATTTTTTTACCCCTTCGTCGGCGAGATTGTTTTTGCCGACAGAATTGGAAAAAGTCTTGATGATGAGTATACAGCCTGAATACATTATAAAGGTCTATTACCTGTGAGTGGGTAATAGACCATTTTTGTACTTTCGTGTGATTTGCAATACCTCTTAGGCTTCTGAGGGACGTATCAAGGCTCTTTAGAGTACTACTGGTTGTGTGATAATGGCAATACCTAATGGTGTTTCTATTATAGATACTTCTATACTGTTGTCACAGCTGGAGGCTTATCATATGATGAGGGATGCGCTGAATGTGTAAATCAGAATTTGTTATAAACTTTGAGGGAAAGAATTAAACCATGCTCTTTCTTCAAATGATTTCTTTTTAGGAGCTACAGGGTTGTTTTCGGCCACTCCAACTGGAAGATAACATACCAATTCATAGGAATCAGGCACATTCAGTATCTGAGCCATCTTATCACAAATCCTGTCATCATCAGTAATGTGCCCTTCATACCAGCAGCTTTGATATCCTAAGTCAACGATAGATAGCAACATATTCTCTATTGCAGCTGAATAATCCTGTATAGCGAAGCATTTATTTCTATATGCGTTGATTCTCTGCGTAAGAACGCATATAGCTGCAGGAGCGGTTTCTCCAACAGGCGGATCAATAACCTTTTGTATTTCAGCAAGAACTTTGGGGTCATCAATAGCGATCAAAGATGTCGTTTGTTGATTGCAGCCGGATGGAGCATCAAGACCAGCTTGCATTATCTTTATCAAATCCTCTTTAGGGACTGAGATATCTTTAAATTTTCCCCTGTAACTATGTCTGTTATGGATTGCTTCTAAAACGTTCATATTGTTTTCCTCATTAAATTCCGATTTATTTTACAGAGATCTACGCTCTGCACATACCAATATTATACATGACGACAATAAAAATGCTGGTGTAGCAATTGGCAGCAACAATAATACCAGCCTTTGAATTCATATTATATCGCCATATCGCTCCTTTTTTATATCCAATATAACATTATACACTATCCATCATGAAAAATCAAGGAGGATGGCAATACTTCTTACGGCTTTACGAGAATGCTGTAGAGCCTTTTAAGGTATTTGTACTGCTGTCATGGGTAGAGAGTAGGATTGATACAGAGATACCACTAATGCCACTCTGATAGGTGGAGATAGTGGATAGATATACAGATTTGATAATGATAGTATTTTTCGGACGGAAGACGATAATCGGACGGTAATGAAAATGTATCGTCCGTCTGCGAACTATAGTAACAGCGTCATTTGTGGGAATTCCGGACGGAAGACGATATTTTTTATAAAATAATAAAAATATAAAAAGAGAGAAAAAGAGATACGTCGTCATGGGATATGATATAAAGAAAAAGTTTTTGAGATTTATCGTCCGTCCGTCCATATCGTCCGATTGAAGCAGGGATTGGATTTGCAGGGTGACGATATTCGGACGGTAATAATTTATCGTCCTGATGCCGCTAATGCCACAGTGGTAAATGTGGTATGCTTTTAGTCGATAGGATTCATCATTTCAAAGGCAAGCTGTGCTCCGGCTCTGAATCCTTTACAAAAATGTATGCGAGCAGATATTCTGTTCATGTCGTATTCAGTTTTTTGATATTCTTCAAAGGCTGTAATGCATTCGGGATAAGTGCTTCTAAGGGCTGTTTCAGCATCAACAAGCTTTTGCATAGCTGTCTTGTAGTCGGGATCATCTTTGGATATATGTAAGGATTGGAATAGGTCACTGTCATATAGGTCATGCAGTATATTCGTACTCATTTTTGATACCTCCGATATATAATGTATATGCCTGTAGCGGTCATTATTATTTTATCAAGTAGGTATCAAAAATGCAATGCTTCAAGGAAAAGAACTACATAGCTTATAAAGGATCAATGTTGTGATAGGAGATTACATACGGATTGGATAGATACTACTGTATCTCCTGTTCCAACTCATTAAATAATTCCGAATCAAAGAACTCTGCAAGAGATATATCAAATCCGTCACATATCATCTTGATAGTAACTACGCCTGGATTCTTACTTACACCGTAGATGATATTCTTGATAGTTGAGGGTGGTATCGCTGAAATGTTTGCGATAGCGTTGATAGTGATACCTCTCTCGTCGCATAGCTCTATAATCCTCTGTACAACAGCTTCTCTCGTTGTCATAACATCCTCCGCCTATATATAGTCTGATTTACACTTATAAGTATAGGATATTTCAAGTGCGAATGTAGTCTATATATAGACTTTCTAAAGGATATGTGATATAATTGATTTAGACTATATATAGTCTTAGAGAGGAGTATATCATATGATTTGCTGTATCATATCAAGGGATAATAAGTATAAGAACGATAATGAGCCTGAGTGTATAGCTGTTAAGACTCGTCTTCGTTCGATGATATGGGAGCTATACTGTTCAGGATATGATGAGTTCTGGGTGAACTGTGAATATGGAATACCATTGTGGAGTGCAGAGATAGTGATCGCTTTGAAGATGTATAATGATATAAAGCTCCATATCGCTATGCCTTATGAGGAACAGACTACAGAATGGGCGGAGGAATATCGAGATAGATTCTATACTGCTCATGAGAAAGCTGATACGGTGAAGATAATATCGAATCATCATACTGAGGATTGCTATGATATGGCTGATAGTTATATGATAGATATGGCGGATAGAACCATTATAATGTGATAGTATAATCATATGAGAGCAGACGATATTCGGACGGTAATAAAAATTTATCGTCCGACCGCAAAACTATAGTAACAGCGTTGTTTGTGAGAATTCCCGACAGAAGACGATATTTTTTTATAAAATAATAATAATTAAAAAAAGGAGAAAGAGATACGTCGTCATAGGATATGGTATACATAATAAAGTTTTTCAAATTTATCGTCCGTCCATATCGTCCGATTGAAGCAGAGCATGGATTTGCGAGTGACGATATTTGGACGGATTAATTTACCGTCCTGATACCACTATACATATACGTCGGCATTACCGTCGGCAAATATAAATGCCGTCTGCTCACAAAACACATAGCTACTGGCTTTGGGACGGTTACGTCGGCATTTACGGCATTTTTTTTGGAAATTTTATTGATATATACTTAGTAGTTGATAGATTCATAAAACAGGTGTTAAAGCGAACAAAGCTAAAGTCTCTCTGCATTTTATATACGAATCATGAACGGTTGAAATTATACAACGGTGTTGGAAAAGAATGTGCTGCTTATTTGAGCTATTTGAGAATACAATTTTCCATTAAAACTATATAAGGTATTGAAATATTTGCAGATATGTGCTATAATATATGTGAAATGTGTTCAATTCGACTTTTTGTTTTTTAGGGGTGAGCAACATATATAAGATACTAATAGCTAAATCAGGGCAAAACTATAATGAGTGGTTGCCACTTTGGATGCATCTTGAAGATACAGCAGGTGTTATGAAAAAACTATTGAATGAGTTTGTTTCGGAATCCTTTGCAGCAGCCTGTGGTCTGACAACCCAAGAGCTATATAGAACCGCAATTTTTCTTGCATACGTACATGATATTGGTAAGGCAACAACTGCGTTTCAAAATAATATATCTCATAATGTACCGGAACGAAGGAGTATACTTGAACATAGAGGGTTGGCTCTGGAGGTAATTATAAAGCATCATTTTTCTCATGATTTGGCAGGAGAAGCGATTCTTAGATACTATAAATATCCTAAAGGTATTGCTGCTGTAGTCGGAGCGCATCATGGTGTGCCAACGGAACTAAGTGAGCTTGGTGATCGGGATTTATCCATGGATAAAAAAGACATTATTGAATATGATGGCTTTTACGGGTT
This sequence comes from uncultured Ruminococcus sp., assembly GCA_902783235.1. Lineage (GTDB taxonomy): Bacteria > Bacillota > Clostridia > Oscillospirales > Ruminococcaceae > Porcipelethomonas. The sequence goes on along the minus strand of CACZQG010000371.1, from coordinate 2,509 downwards.
AGATGGAAAAAACAGAGCTGTGCTTGAAAAAATATGGGAAAGCATAATGGACACAGCAATGAATGTATCGGGCATCTCATCTAAGGATGAGTTCCCTCAGTTATCGGCTAAGGCTCAGCTTTTACTCAGCGGACTTATAATAACATCGGACTGGATAGCGAGTAATACCGATTATTTCCCATTGATAAGTATAGATGATACAGGCGATAAAGACTTCTATCCTCATCGTATAGAAAAAGCATGGGGAAATATTGAATTCCCTGAAAAGTGGACTTCAAGAAAAAACTATTTCAGTGAAGATGATTTTAAAGAAAGCTTTGGATTCTTTCCGAGAGAAACTCAGAAAGATATGATCGATATAGTTGCAAAAACCGTTGAACCGGGTATATTCATTCTTGAAGCACCAATGGGAATAGGAAAAACAGAGGCGGCATTGGCAGCTGCCGAATTACTTGCAGCAAAAGCGAAAAAGAAAGGCTTGTTCTTTGGACTTCCTACTCAGGCAACTGCAAACGGACTATTTCCAAGAATTATGGATTGGGCTGAAAAGCAATCAGATGAGTTTTATCATTCGATTCAGTTGAAGCATGGAAGTGCTGTACTGAATGAAACATTTCAGAAAATCCAGCGTGGTATTCCTGAAGATGAATCAGATAGTGGACTTATTATCCATTCATGGTTTTGTGATAATAAAAAGGCGTGTCTTGCAGATTTCGTAGTTGCAACAGTTGATCAGATGTTAATGTTAGCCTTGAAGCGTCGCCATGTTATGCTGCTTCATCTTGGACTTAGTGAAAAAGTGGTTGTGATAGATGAAGTACATGCTTATGATGCATATATGAATAAATACCTTGAAAGAGCACTGCAATGGTTGGGAGCTTATCATACCCCGGTGATCCTGCTTTCGGCAACGCTGCCTTCAAAACGCAGAATGTCTCTTGTTCGTGCGTATTTACAGGCAACTTCTTCTGACAGTACATTTGAAGAGAATACCTCTTATCCTCTGCTGACGTGGTCTGACGGAAATGATATAAAGCAGGAATCTCTTGTGTATCACGGAACACACAGAACAGTGAAAATACAAAAATGCTGTAATGATGATCTGTTTTCATTAATCAATAATGCAGTACAAGTAGGTGCTTGTGTCGGCATAATAGTGAACACGGTTGCTCGAGCACAAAATATTTCAGATATCGTAAGCAGTAAGATAACGGATAATGTTCTTCTATATCATGCGCAGTATGTTATGTCTGACAGAAATAAGAAGGAAACAGAGCTTCTTGAGAGAATCGGTAAACACAGTAATGCAGATACAAGAAAAAGTCTGATTGTCATAGGTACGCAGGTGCTTGAGCAATCACTGGATATTGATTTTGATATATTATTCACCGATATATGTCCTATGGATCTTTTTTTGCAGAGGGTAGGCAGACTTCACAGACATGAAAGAGATTATCGTTCGGATGGTGTGAAAGAGCCAATTTGTTATGTCATCACCGATGAATATGAAAAGCAAGATTCAGGTTCAAAGCGTATCTATGGCGAATGGCTCTTAAAAGAAACTCTTGACTTTTTACCCGAAACTTTAACCCTTCCTGATGATATTTCGCCGTTGGTTCAGAAGGTATATAATTCCTTTGACGACAGTGAGGAATATGAGAAGTATAAAAGAGAGATAAAGCAAGCTGAAAGCCGAGCAGGATCATTTCTGCTGAAAAAAGCAAAATGTAAAGATATCCATGGCTTTCTTGATAGAAGTATGGATTCTACCGACAGCATAGCTGAGGCTTCGGTAAGAGATGGTATTTCCTCAATTGAAGTTCTTGTTATGAAAAGATGTTCTGATGGCATCATCTCTTTTCTCGATTCTACCGAGCTTTCGCCGGCTCCTACAGAGGATGAATATAAGCGTATAGCTGAACAGCGATTAAGGCTCCCCAGTTTGTTTTCTCGGAAATGGAATTAAGAAAAGACAATAAAAGCGTTGGAGCAAAAATGCAAGGCATATATAAAACAATGGCAGGATTCGCCTTGGCTAAGGGGGAAACTGGTGCTGTTCCTTGATGAAAATATGGAAGCAGAATTACTTGGATATCGCTTGAAATACAGCTATGAAAAAGGATTGGCTTGTAAAAAGGAGTGTGATGAAAATGAGTGATATTGAGTTTAATCTTATTGACGAACCATGGATTAAAGTAATGGATAACGAATGTAATGTGATGGAAGTTTCGCTTAAAGATGCTATTATCCATGCACATGAATATAAGGCATTAAGCGGAGAGTTGCCTACTCAGGACGTAGCTGTAATGAGATTGATACTTGCTGTTTTGCATACAGTGATATCAAGATATGATGAAAACGGGGATGAAGAACCTCTTGAAGATGATGAAGATGAAGCACTTGAACGCTGGAGAGCATGGTGGGAAAACAAGAGATTTCCCGAAAATGCAGTAACGGATTATCTTGATAAATGGCATGAACGTTTTTGGCTCTTCCATCCTGAAAGACC
>CACZQG010000370.1 GCA_902783235.1 uncultured Ruminococcus sp. | reverse complement strand
CTAATTGTTTTTATCATTTGCTATATAACCTGCGAGATGTAGATGACTACGTCCTCTACAAATGTGTTGTGTAACTATTTTGTAAAATTTGATTTCCGTGGCGTTTTTTCACGGAAATGCTATTAATATCAGATAAAATCTCCGTGAAGCTTTTATGGGTAATTGCATTATGCATCAAAAAAGCCCCATCACTCTTGCAAAAACACGCTGATTGGTGTAAAATAGTATTATGGCTCTTGAATTTCAAAAGGATCCGGAGCAGAAATTGTGATTTAATATAAAAGGTGATAAAAATGCTGAAGCTGAGAAGGTTTTTAAAAAATTATAAAATGGAATTGATACTCGGACCTTTGTTTAAGCTGCTGGAAGCAGTGTTCGAGCTTATTGTACCCATAGTAATGGCAAAAATAATTGATAACGGTATAACCAAAAATGATGAGGGGTATATTCTCAGAATGAGCGGAGTTATTGTTCTGCTGGGGGTATGCGGACTTGCCTTTGCCCTTACCTGCCAGTATTTCGCTGCAAGGTGTGCCTATGGCTTTGGTACAGAGCTGAGACAAGCGTTGTATTCCCACATTAATAAGTTTTCCCACAGTGAGATAGACAGGTTTGGTACATCATCCCTTATAACCCGTGTCACCAACGATTCTGTATTGGTGCAAAACGGCGTGAATATGTTTATACGGCTTGCAGTCCGTGCGCCTTTTCTTATAGTGGGGGCAACGGTAATGTCCATGATGATAGATATGAAGCTGTCAATTATTCTTATAGGCTCCGCTCTGCTTATAACCGGGGTGATCGTATTGATAAAAAGAATAACTCTCCCACGTTATAAGAAGATCCAGTCGGGGCTTGACAGGATCTCGCTTCTTACCCGTGAGAGCCTTGACGGTGTAAGGGTCATCAGAGCATTTTCAAAGCAGAAGCAAAAGACACAGGAGCTTGATGATGATACCGACCTGCTTTCCAAAGCCTGCATAAAGGCAGGAAGGGCATCTGCTGTTTTGAATCCCCTTACCTTTATGATAATCAATCTGGGCATTGTTTGTGTTATGTGGTTTGGAGGTGTGCGTGTAGATACAGGATACATGACTCAGGGTGAGCTTACCGCATTTGTCAATTATATGAATCAGATATTGCTGGTACTCATAGTTTTATCAAATCTTATTGTTATATTCAGCAAGGCATCGGGCTCAGCTTTAAGGATAAATGAAATATTCGATACTATTCCCTCTATATCCGACGGTGAGGGCGCACAGCCGGATATGTCAGCCCCCTGTGTTGAATTTCACAATGTTTCCTTTACCTATCTCGGTGCTTCCGGTCTTTCACTGGACAATATAAGCTTTACCCTTAAAAAAGGAGAGGTGCTGGGCATAATTGGGGGTACAGGCTCGGGGAAATCCACCCTTGCCAATCTTATACCACGTTTTTTTGATGCAACAGAGGGGAGCATCAGTATTTTTGGCAGGGACATAAAAAGCTACAGACAGGATGAGCTGCGTTCTCTCATGGGGATAGTGCCGCAAAAAGCCGCACTGTTTACCGGTACCATTGCAGATAATATGCGCTGGGGAAAGCAGGATGCAGATGAAACTGAAATAAAAGCAGCTCTTGATATTGCACAGTGCAGTGAATTTGTGGACAAGCTTCCCTTCGGTCTGGAGACACATATAGATCAGGGCGGCAAGAATCTTTCCGGCGGTCAGCGTCAGCGTCTTACCATTGCACGGGCACTGGTGGGAAAACCGCCTGTATTGATACTTGATGACAGTATGAGTGCGCTTGACTATGTTACCGACCTGGCTCTCCGCAAAGCATTGAAGGAAAAGCTTTCCGATACCTGTGTTATTATGATATCCCAAAGAGCCACCACACTGAAAAGTGCCGATTCCATAATAGTATTGGATGACGGGAAGGCTGTGGGTGCGGGTACTCATGAAAAGCTTTTGTCCTGCTGTGCAGAGTACAGGGAAATATATGATTCCCAGATGAATTGAGGTGATCGGAATGATAAAGATACTTATGAGAATACTTAGATATTCAAGACCCTATAAGCTGTCCCTGATATTCGGTATAGTCAGTTCATTTATAGGAGTAAGTCTTTCTCTGTTTGTGCCGGTGATAATCGGTGAGGGTGTGGACCTGATAATCGGTGAAGGAAATGTTGATTTTAAGGGTGTATCGGGTATTTGCTTGCTGCTGGCAGGCACTGTGGGAGTCAGTTCCCTTTTCCAGTGGTTCACATCACTTTGTACCAATAAGCTGTCTTATCTAACTGTGCGGGATATACGCCGTGATTATTATGAAAAGCTGGGAGAGGTACCGGTCAGCTTTATCGACAGCAGCTCCAGAGGAGAGCTTATAAGCTGTGGGGTAAACGATATTGAAACTATATCCGATGGCTTGATACAGGGCTTTACTCAGCTTTTCAGCGGTATTGTGACCATAATCGGAACACTTATATTCATGCTGGTCATAAATGTAAAGATCGCAGTCATTGTGGTTATTCTTACACCGCTGTCATTTGTTACAGCAGCTGTTATAACAAAGCTCAGTCATGATTCCTTTATAAAGCAGGCAAAGCACAGAGGAGAAATGAGCGGCTTTATTGAAGAAATGGTAGGCAATCAGAAGGTGGTAAGAGCATTTTGCCGTGAGAAAAAGGTACAGGAGGAGTTTGACAGCATCAACCGTAAAATGAAAAAAAGCGGAGTACGTTCGGTATTTTTTTCATCCATGACAAATCCTACCACACGATTTGTAAACGGACTTATTTACGCAGCTGTAGGTACAGCCGGTGCATTGAGTGCAATAGGTTCGGTGGGATTTCTGGGTGTTATAACCAAGGGACAGCTTTCTTCATTTTTACTTTATGCAAATCAGTACACTAAGCCCTTTAATGAGATCTCCGGGGTTATTACCGAGCTTCAGAATGCTGTTGCCTGCGCTAAAAGGGTATTCGATGTAATAGATCAGCCGGGAGAGCCTTCCGACAGGGACATGATGCAGCTGAAAAGCTGTACCGGTACAGTCAATTTCAATAATGTGTGCTTTTCCTATGACAAGAGCAGGAAGCTGATAGAAAATATGGAGCTTCATGTTAATGAAAAGGGAAAAAGGATCGCTATAGTAGGACCAACAGGCTGTGGAAAAACCACAGTCATAAATCTTCTGCTGCGGTTTTATGATATAGATAAGGGAAGCATTGTTATTTCCGGAAATGATATAAGAAATGTTACACGAAACAGTCTGCGTTCACAGTTTGGGATGGTGCTGCAGGACACCTGGCTGTTTTCAGGGACTGTTGCGGATAATATTGCCTACGGAAAGCAGTCTGCCGACCGTGAGGAGATAATAAATGCTGCAAAGGCAGTCCATGCCCACAGCTTTATAAAGCGTCTTCCTCAGGGCTATGATACGGTAATAGGTGAGGAGGGAGGCGGATTGTCCCAGGGACAGAAGCAGCTTATTTCCCTTGCCAGGGTGATGCTCACAGATCCGCCTATGCTTATTCTTGATGAGGCTACCTCCAATATCGACATCAGGACAGAGCAGCGTATACAGCGTGCCTTTGAAAAGCTCATGACGGGAAAGACCTGCTTTATTATAGCTCACAGACTGTCTACCATAAAAAATGCTGATCTGATATTGGTGATGAAGGATGGTACTGTTATAGAGCAGGGAGATCACGATACTCTTATTCAAAAAAGCGGATTTTATGCAGAGCTGTACAGAAGCCAGTTTGCTCCGTCATAAGTGAATTTAAAAGGTCGCTTTTTGAAAAAAGCTCCGCAAAAACTTTTAGTTTCGCTCATACGTTGACCGATACAGCAGTTATGTGCACGAAGAGCGGCTGCAATTAACATACACAACAGAATAAAAAATGTCAGCCGTTTTTTGGCTGACATTTTTTGCGCATATATCAGACTATATCTAAGCCAAATATAATTTTCTCTTTCAGCTGCTCTTCGTGCTTTCAGCTGCAATTACAGCAGAAGTATGAGCGAAACTAAAAGCTTTTGCCAAGCTTTTCTCGAAAAGCGACCTTTTCATTTTTTTGCGTATACATCAGACTATATCTAAGCCAAATATAATTTTCTCTATCAGCTGCTCTTCGTGCTTTCAGCTGCAATTACAGTGGAAGTATGAGCGAAACTAAAAGCTTTTGCCAAGCTTTTCTCGAAAAGCGTCCTTTTCATTT
>CACZQG010000369.1 GCA_902783235.1 uncultured Ruminococcus sp. | reverse complement strand
TTTTTTTGATTCGATTTCAATTGTTGGGTAAGTTATCGTTATTATTTAACAAATATCAGAATTGCGTATTCTTAGTGCAATGCGTTAATGCTTTGCATATATTTTTCTTCAATCAGCCTTCTGTTTTGTAAATTTACACAAAACTCGCTGATTAGTATTGACAAACCTTTTTTGCAGTACTATAATATAACGTGGTTATATAACACGGTTATATAAAAGGAGGAATAAGATGAGAGACAAAGAAGCTACAAGAAAAACAATTCTTGACGTTGGTAAAAAAATGTTTATTGAGAAAGGGTATGAGCATTCTTTCCTTCGGGATATTGCAAAGGAATCAGGCGTTACAACAGGTGCAATATACGGTCATTATAAGGATAAGGATGCTTTGTTTACTGACATTGTATCTCCTGTGATTGACGGATTAAAAAAAACACTTTCCAATATGCAGGACGAGTACCGTTCAATAGATAATGAACAGTTGAACCGTGATCCGATGAAGCTGAATTCATATGATCCTATGATCGATTATATCTTTGACCATCATGATGAATTCATACTGTTGCTAAAATGTGCGCATGAAACGTCAATGAAGGGTTGGTTTGAAGATTTTATCAAAACAGAAACAACAGCCTCGCAGTCATACGCAGAGAAATGGAAAGAGGCAGGAATCCTAAAATCCGATATTGATGTGAGGTTTATCGAAATAGTTTCTTCTTCCTATTTCCGAAGCATATTTGAAGCTATTGAAAAAGGAATGGAACGAGAAGAAACCAAAAGGTTAGTAAGACTTCTGTCTATTTATTACACAGGGGGCTGGAAGGCATTGGCTGAATCCTCTGCACTCGCAGAGTAAAGCATAGATCATTTATTTGTACAGGAGGATTTTTATGAACAACAAGCTAAAGGGTAAGGATCTTGTCAACATAGGCATCTTTGCAGCGATTTATTTTGTGATAAATATGGTGCTCTCATTTTTGGGGTTCATCCCGCTGCTCCTTCTTTTGATGGTCGTTATCACACCGATCATTGGTGGAACTCCGTTCATGCTTTTTCTTACCAAGGTCAGAAAATTCGGCATGATAACGATATTTGCCGTTATCATAGGTGTTCTTATGATGCTGACTGGAATGGGCTTTTATGCTATCTTTACAAGCCTGATATTCGGACTTGCCGCCGATTTTATAGCTAAGAGCGGAAATTACAGCAGTGTTTCTAAATCTATGATGGCGACCTCTGTTTATTCCTGCTGGGTATGGGGCAATTTTCTGCCGATCTTTATTGGCAGAGATGCATACATTGCACAGTATACAGAGAGAGGAATGCAGGAGTATGCCGATACCATGATGAAGCTGACTCCCATGTGGGTATGCCCTGTCATGTTGATTGCAGCGTTTATCGCAGGGATCATCGGCGCATTGATCGGTAAAGCACTGCTTAAAAAACACTTTGAAAAGGCAGGTATCGCATAATGCACAGCGGTCTTATGCAGGCGACCGTAAAGCACAGATCCGTATTGACGCTGGATCCGAGGACGAAATTGTTTTTATTTGTATTGCTATGTATTTTTACATTGGGTTCAGCTGGGGGTGAGGCGGCAGTCCGCCTTATCCCCGTTTTGAATTTTGCACCGCTGCTGTTCCTTATGGCTTCGGGAAAATGGGGCGGTTCCGTTCTTTACGCTACGCTTTATACGATAAGTTATCTTCTTGAAACACAAGTCCTGCCAGTTGTGGGCGGTGCGGCTTATATGACAGGTCTGATTTTCTGCGGTGCTGTATCACATTTTATGCCCTGCATCATGATGGGTTATTTTGTGATAAGCACGATTACGATAAGCGAGTTTGTAGCGGCTTTTGAGAGAATGCACGTTCCGCAGACATTTACGATACCGCTTTCGGTCATGTTCAGATTTTTCCCTACTGTTAAGGAAGAGTTTGACTCTATCAATGATGCGATGCGTATGCGTGGAATGCGGTTCGGTAAAGGAAATATCCGTAAAATGATCGAATACAGGCTGATACCGCTGCTGATATGTTCCGTTAAAATCGGTGAAGAGTTGTCAGCCGCTTCGCTGACAAGAGGGCTTGGAACACCTGTCAAGCGCACAAATGTATGCAAAATAGGCTTTGGCATCATGGATTATCTGATGTTTGCAGTCGGGATTGGTTTTATTGGTGCTGTGATTTGGCTGGACGTAGTGGGGAAATGATATGATAGAAATAAAAAATGTTAATTTCACATATAACGGAGATAAAGCAGGCGGTGGGCTGAAAAACATTGATCTGACGATACAAAACGGCGAGATCATACTTCTTACAGGAGCTTCCGGCTGCGGAAAGACCACGGTAACACGACTGATAAACGGGTTGATACCGCACTATTATGAGGGCGCGCTGTCGGGAGAAGTGCTGATAGATGGCAAAAATATCGTCGATATGGAAATGCATGAATCCACTCGTTATTCAGGATCGGTATTCCAGAATCCGAGAGCGCAGTTCTTTGCAGTCGATACGGATTCCGAAATGAGCTTTGAGTGCGAAAATTACGGTATGCCCGAAAATGAGATCCTTGAATGTGTTGAGAACACAACACGGGAATTTAATGTCGGCGCATTAAGGCACAGGGATATTTTTCTGCTCTCGGGCGGAGAAAAACAGAAGATTGCCTGTGCAAGCGTTTCTGTAGACGGTCCGGAGATACTGATACTGGATGAGCCGTCCTCAAACCTTGATATGACAGCAACAAGAGATCTACAAAAAAGTATTGGTATCTGGAAAGAACAGGGAAAAACGGTCATTATTGCAGAACACAGATTATCTTACCTGATAGACCTTGCAGATCGTATCATTTATATGTCGGACGGTAAGATTTGCGCAGAATATACCCCAAAGCAACTGAAAGACATGACCGCAGAGCAAATGCAGCAGCTCGGACTGCGCCCTGTCACAAGGGAGCAATTCCCACTCGTTCCAAAAAAGACGGTTTTGATAAATGACAGACCTCCGATAAAGCTGAACGATTTCTATTTTTCCTATGATGGTGTCAGACGAATCCTCGAAATTGACGAAGCGCAGATACCATCCGGTGAAACAGTCGCTATTGTGGGCTATAACGGAACGGGCAAATCTACCTTTGCACGCTGCCTGATCGGTTTGCAGAAGCATTTCAGAGGAAAAGCGGAAATAGACGGCGAGAGCCTGAAACGCAGCAAGCGCTTGCAAAAATGCTTTATGGTCATGCAGGATCCGGGACATCAGCTATTCACGGAAAGTGTCATGGAGGAAATACTCATAAGCATGAAAGCGCCTGATGAGCAGAAGGCTGAGGAGATACTTGCTTCACTTGATCTTTTGCAATTCAAGGACAGACATCCTATGTCACTGTCGGGTGGACAAAAGCAAAGGGTCGCTGTTGCGACAGCCGTTGCTTCGGAGAGAAATACGCTTGTCTTTGATGAGCCGACGAGCGGTCTTGATCTTGAACATATGCTTGAGGTCTCTGAGAATATTGACAAATTACGTGAACAGGGGAAAAATATCTTCATCATATCACATGATCTGGAATTTCTCCTGCGAAGCTGTACTTATGTGATCAGAATAGAAAACGGCAGACTGAAAGAGCAATATCCGCTTGATGATAAAGGTATCAAACGCCTTCAGGAATGGTTTGCGGTACGGTCAAGAGGACGTGTCAGAGCGAAAAGCCCTGACCGTGAAAGAGAGGGTATGTTTGGGAAAATACTGGAATATGCAGGCAGATATAAGAAAAACATCTATCTGTCGGTCTTAGTCCTTGTGCTTGCCGTTATATGCTCGGTGATACCCTATTTTGTAGTATATAAATTCCTGACCCCTCTGCTTTCGGGAAAACTACCGGGTACAGAACAGGCTGTTTGGGGTATCGGCTGTATTGCAGCTTCGCTGCTTTTGAATACAATTCTGTACAATATCGGGCTTACTCTCTCTCACAAGGGCGCATATCATATACTTGAAAATATACGGAATTATGCTAAGGATAAGCTGCTGAAAATGCCTATGGGCGATATTGAGGGGATTGGAACAGGTGCTTTGCGTAAGCTCTTTACAGATGATGTGGAAACGATGGAGATACCGCTTGCCCATGCCATTCCGGAGGGACTGGCAAATATACTTGTTCCTGTGCTGATCTATATTGCTATATTTGCAGCTGATGCAAAGCTGGGCTTTCTGTCGCTGGCATCTCTGCCGATAGGCGCACTGTTTATGTTCATCATGTACCGTATGGGATTGAGCAAAATGGATCCGTTCTATCGTGCAGCAAAGCAGATGAACAGTACGATATTGGAATATGTCGGAGGTATGGAGGTCATCAAGGTTTTCGGCAGGGATAAGGACAGCTACAAGACCTATGTCAAAGATGTTGACAATTATAAGGATTATACTCTGCAATGGTACAAGGATACTTGGGGCTGGATGGCGGCTTACAGCGCTGTTCTCCCCTGTGTAGCACTGCTGACGTTGCCCGTCGGCTCGTACATGGTTTACAAAGGCTATTCTGCCTTGCAGGATCTTGTTTTCGTTCTCTGTATGTCATTCAGTGTGGGTGCTCCACTGATAAAGTCAATGGGATTTTTCAGCCTGTTTCCGCAGATCAATTACAAGATCAGTCAGATTGAACAGCTTTTGCATTTTGAACCCTTGAAATACGGCGATTCAGAGGTTGGAAACGATCACAGCATTACCTTTGACCATGTATGCTTTTCGTATGAGGATAAAGAGGTGCTGCACAATGTCAGCCTGACGATACCGCAGGGGACGACGACTGCGCTTGTTGGCGAAAGCGGAAGCGGAAAATCCACACTTGCAAAGCTCCTTGTGCATTTCTATGATGCCGAGGAGGGAAAAATCACGATCGGTGGCACACCTATTTCGGAAATAAGTCTTGCATCTCTGAATGACAATATTTCCTTTGTCTCGCAGGAGCAGTTTTTGTTCAACACAAGTATCTATGAGAATATCCGTATCGGCAGACCCGAAGCAACAAGGGAAGAAGTATTGGAAGCGGCAAGGCGTGCCGAGTGCATGAGCTTTATCGAGCGCTTGCCGGACGGCATACAGACACAAGTCGGTGAATGTGGAAAAATGATTTCGGGCGGTGAAAGACAGCGTGTTTCTATTGCTCGCTCCATATTGAAAAATGCGCCGATCATCGTGCTTGATGAAGCAACGGCGTATGTTGACCCTGAAAATGCTGAGAAGATCAGCAGAGCAATAAAGGAGGTCACAAGGGATAAAACAGTCATCATGATCGGTCACAAGCTGAAAAATCTGATAAACGCCGATCAGATCGCTGTCCTGTGTGACGGCAGTATCCTTGCAGCAGGCACACACGAACAATTGCTGAACGAATGCGAGCATTACCGTATGCTGTGGACAGCGGCAGACAGATCGGAAAACTGGACAATACATCAGGGAAAGGAAGGTGCATAGGTTTATGATAAGCTATATCAGACACATACTGCGCTTTTCGGGGCGATACAAGAAAAGACTTATCCTTGCTGTGATACCGCTTTTTCTGAAGGCGATGATGTCACAGATGATGATATTCTTTTCCTACATCATAATAGTAAAAATGCTTGATAAAAGCTATCTCCCGTCCGATTCCCTCAAGATCGCAGGTGCTGTTGTGACTGCACTGGTGCTTGAAGCACTCTTTCAGTTCATATCTGATAAGCTGCAAAGTTCCGCAGGATTTATCGTCATGGCTGAAAAGAGAAAAGCCCTCGGTGAGCATCTTCGCAAAATGCCGATGGGATATTTCAGCGAGGGCAACGTCGGCAACATCAGTACGGTGCTT
>CACZQG010000368.1 GCA_902783235.1 uncultured Ruminococcus sp. | reverse complement strand
ATGACGTGCAAAGCTTCCAGCGGTCTTTGTGCGGTGTTGCCTTAATTCTTCGCATAAATCTTCAAGATTTAATTGGGACATCAATAGTTTCGTTCATAGGTTGACCGATACGGCAGTTATGAGCACGAAGAGCAGCTGAAATGATAACTCAATAAAGAAATTATTTTTCATATAGCTTTCCTTGCTATCAATTCCTTTTATTAATAAAAACAATAGTATTATCATCGGAGGAAAAAAGTGGAATATAATGAAAAATTTGCAATGACAGATGTGGCACTTGCATATCTTATGGGACGGGATCCCAAAACAGATCTTGGCGGAAATGCTACGGGCTTTTACATGGAGTGTGATGGGAATTGTGATCCCCGCAGACTTGAACAAGCAATAAACAGCGTTATAGCGAGACAGCCTATGCTGAGAACGCTCATTTTCAAGGATGGCACTCAGGCAGAGCTCAGGGATGTTCCAGAATATACGCTTCAGGTCACAGATCTTGGGAGCTTGTCGGAAAGTGAGACAGAACAGTATTTTGATAAGCTTAGGAAGGAGCAGTCACACAAAATATTCCCTCTGGAGCAGTGGCCGATGTTTGATATATCTCTGTATAAGCTGCATGACGGCAAAACGAGAACAGTTGTTTCCTGTGACATGATGCTGGTAGATCGTTTCAGTATTGAGATATTGATACATGAGCTTAGCGTTTTTTATAATGGCAAGGGTGAAGAGCTTGCCCCTCTTTCCCATTCATATAAGGATTATATCAGTCTTTATAACGATGAACGTAATAAAAAATATGAGTCAGATAAGGCGTACTGGGATCAGCGTATTCCCGAGATGCCGTTAGCACCTGCTATCCGACTTGAACCGGGTGAACACAGCGGAGGCAGATTCGATACACTGGTACACAGATTTAGTGCAGAGCAGTACAGAGAGCTTCAGGATGCTCTTCTGGAAGAGCGAATACTGCCTTCTGTTTATATGATGTACTGTTACGGAAAAGCCCTGGGCAGATTCAGCTCATCAAAGGAGCTTTCAGTCAGTATGACAATGGCTGCACGTTCGGTGAATGGAGAGGTCTTTTCTGATGTTATAGGTGATTTCACAAAGCTGATACTTGTAGATCTTTACACGGACGGTGACTGGAAGAGCAGCTGCCGAAAGCTCCAGAAGCGTATAAGAGAATATATGAAGCACAGCGCATTTGACGGTCTGGATGTTATGAAGGAGATATCAAGGCGTGAAAAGCTGGGGGGAAAGGCAGCCTTTCCTTTTGCCTTCACCAGCCGTCTTACCTCTGAGGATACATCCTACTGGGATTTCCTTGGGGAAATGGGATATCGTATGAGCAGAACTCCTCAGCTTTCAGTGGATTGTCAGATATCCCTGCAAAAGGGAGAGCTGGAAGCAAGATGGGACTATCTTGTGGGAACATTGAAGCAAAGCTTTGTTGAGGATATGTTCGCATATTATACAGATCTTGTAATGAATGAATATAAGGGTATACCCTCACAAACGGGAATACCGTATGAAGCAGTTGAAAAATACAATGATACCCGAATGGACATCCCTAAAACCTCACTGCAGGTGCTTATGAAAAATGCTGCTGAAAAATTCGGCAGAAGACCTGCTCTTACTGTTGGCAATAAAACCTATACATATGAAGAATTTCGTGAAATAACAGGAAGGCTTGCATCGGCGATAAGCAGGCGTTACGGCAGCGGCAATAATATTTTGGTGGAAGGAAGCAGAACCGATAAAACTGTTTTGCTTATAGCTTCCGTTGTAAGATCGGGAAATGCATATGTCCCTTATGACGGAAATTATCCCGAAAAGCGTATCAGCGCTATAAAAGACAGCTGTAATGCCAAGGCGATGCTCACCAATGATGATTATGATATTTTACTTGCAGAGGGCAGCGCAGGATATGAGGATATTATTTCAGATCCGGATGATATAGCCTATATAATTTTCACATCCGGAAGTACAGGTACCCCAAAGGGAGTGGTTATAACTCACGGAGCGGTATGCAACACAATAATTGATATCAATACCAGATTCGGAGTGACTGAAAGCGACTGCATAATTGGTATATCCTCCTTCTGGTTTGATCTGTCTGTATATGATCTTTTCGGTGCCTTTTCCACCGGTGCGCATCTGGTACTGAATGAAACTGTAGATGCTGAGCATATTGCAGCAATAATGAACAAGTATCCAATATCATTCTGGAATACAGTACCTGCCATAATGGGACTTTTGCTGTCATCGGGAATAAGCGTGCCGGCAAATAATATGCGGAATGTTTTGCTGAGCGGAGACTGGATACCTCTTGAATTGCCTGAAAAGATACAAAGGGCATTTCCTGAAACGGCACTTTACAGCCTTGGAGGTGCAACAGAAGCATCTATATGGTCCATCTACTATCCTGTTAAGAAAGTTGAGCCCTCCTGGAATAGTATCCCATACGGTTATCCTCTGTCAAATCAGACTATATATATTCTGGGAAATGATAATGAACTGTGCCCTGTGGGAGTACAGGGTGAAATATGCATTGGCGGTGACGGTGTTGCGCTGGAATACTGCGGTGATCCTGAAGAGACCCGTGCGCACTTTATAGATCATGAAAGATTCGGCAGGATATACCTTACCGGAGATCGGGGATACTATTCTCCCGAAGGATATGTGGTATTCATGGGAAGACTGGATCAGCAGATAAAGCTTCACGGATTCCGTATTGAGCTTGGAGAGATAGAATCCGCTCTGCTTAAAAATGAAAATGTTGAAAAGGCACTTGCGGTAGTTACTCAGAATGAAAAGGGTGCAAGGTATATTGCAGCATATGTAGTTTCTGTGGATCACGAGAGGTTCAGTGAAGCAGAGCTTATAAATACTGCACTGGAGAATATTCCGGAGTATATGGTGCCTTCCGTGATAATAGACATGAATGAGTTTCCTCTTACAGCAAACGGCAAGATAGACAGAAAAAGTTTTCCGGAGCCGCAGCTGATACAGGAAACCTGTGAGATGCCTGAGACAGATACGGAAAAGGCAGTTGCCCGGCTATGGCAGGAGGTACTGGGCGTAGAGCAGGTCAGCCGTAATGACAACTTTTTCTATCTTGGCGGCGATTCCCTGCTGGGAATAACGCTGGCAGGAAGGATCAGGCAGACCTTAAATAAAAATGCGGATATTGCGGATGTTTTATCCCTTCCGGTTCTGAAGGATTTCTGCCGTGAGCTTGATGGTCAGGACAATGAAAAGGAGGACGGTTTTACTCTTGAAGCAGGGATACAGCCGCAGAATGAACCCTTTGCCCTTACGGATGTACAGCGTTCTTACTGGATAGGCGCAAATGGAATGAAGAGCATGAGCGGTGTCACTACCCATGCTATGACAGAGATACAGTGTGAAGCTCTTGATACGGATAAGCTTGAAGGAGCACTGGCACAGCTTATAGATGAGCAGGATATGATGAGGGCTGTTATACTTGATGACGGTACCCAGAAGATCCTTCCCCGTGGACTTAACTATAAGATCAAAGTCAATGACTGCTGTGAATACGAATATGAAAGCAAACTTGAGGATCTGCGCCGTGAAATGGAGCATGAAAGGTTCAAGCCTTCTCAGTGGCCGCTTTTCAGGATCGAGATAGTGAAATGCGGCGAAAATATGACCCTTCTGGCAGATTTTGACAATATGATATTCGATGGATTCAGTGTGACGCTGTTTTTTACACGACTTGCGGATTATTACTACACTGAGCAGGAAACCCGCAGACTTACTCTATCCTTTGGGGACTATGTAAAAGCACTGGAGAAGATAAAAAGCTCGGAAAGATACAATGAGGATAAGACTTACTGGCAGGAGCAGGTAAAGAGCATGAAGCCTGCCCCCGAGCTTACGACAGTTATGGAGCCAAAGCAGCTTACAAATCAGACTATACTGCACATACAAAAGCGTATAGAAAATGAAAAGTGGGAAAGCTTCAAGGACAATTGCCGCAGATATGAGGTAACACCATCAGCAGCATTGCTTACAGTTTATTCCCAGATGCTGTCACTCTGGAGCAGGCATTCGGAATTTACTATAAATCTTACCCAGTATAACCGACTGTTCCAGCATCCGGAAATAAATGATCTTATAGGTGATTTCACACTGCTGACCATGTTTTCGGCGGATATGAGAGGCAACAAGAGCTTTTCTGAATACGCTAAGATGACACAGAAGAAGCTGTATGAAAATATGGCTCATCCGTACTACGGCGGTGTTGAGGTCCAGCAGGATTATATACGTCTCAACGATCATGAGGGTACAGCTTTCCCTGTAGTGTTTACAAGTACAGTAGGTATGTCGGAAAGCAGCAGCCGTACTATTGGAAAGATAAAAAGAATATGCACGGAGACACCCCAGGTATGGCTGGATTGTCAGGTAACAGAGATAGATGGTCAGCTCAATATAAGCTTTGAGGTGGTAAAGGAGCTGTTTGACAGGGATATGCCGGTACAGGCATCTGATTTTTACAGCAGACTTATTGATATACTTTCCTGTGATCCCGGCAATTGGAGCAGAGATATACAAAGCCTTATCTTTGAAAATGAAATGATCCCCACACTAAAGGAAAGGGAAAAGCTTTCAGCTATACCTGCTGTGGACGGAGGCAATACTCTTGAAAAAATGTTTGTTAAGCAGGCATTTGAAACTCCCCATAGGACAGCAGTGATAGACAGAGAGAGGACCCTTACATACAGGGAGCTGTACTGCGAGGCATACGCTCTTAGCCGCAGAATAAAGGAAACAGGTGCAAAAATAGCTGCTGTGCTTCTTAAAAAGGGCTGGAGACAGGCAGTTGCAGTTATGGGAACCATAATGGCAGGATCAGCATATCTCCCTTTGGATGTGGGAAATCCGGACAGCCGTATAAGTGAGATACTCAGTAAAGCCGAAACAGATCTGATACTTACGGAAAATGAAAATCAGGCAAGGGCACAAACGCTTGCAGGCAGGTGTATAGCTATAGAACCGCAGGAGCACAGCGATGAAATGCCGTCACATGATAATGTGTGTGGCAGCGATGATATTGCGTATATTATTTTCACCTCCGGAAGTACAGGCAAGCCCAAGGGTGTGGTTATTTCCCACAGAGGTGCGGTCAATACCATTATTGACGTTAATAAGCGGTTTGGTGTTACAGTCAATGACAGAACCATTGCAGTATCAGCGTTGAATTTCGATCTTTCGGTTTACGATCTTTTCGGAACGCTTTGCTTCGGAGGCGCTGTAGTAATACCCAATGAGCAGGACAGAAAAGATCCCATGCGCCTTGCACAGCTGATGGCACAGCATAAGGTAACAGTGTGGAACAGTGTTCCGGCATATATGCAGATGCTGACTGACGGTCTTGATGCAAAAAACAATATGGATGCATTGAGAGTTGTAATGCTCAGCGGTGACTGGATACCTCTGGATCTTCCCGATAAAATAAGGCAGGTATATCCCAATGCAAAGGTATATAGTCTTGGAGGCGCAACGGAGGCTTCTATATGGTCGAATTATTACCCTGTGGAGACTGTACAGCCGGAATGGAAAAGTGTCCCCTACGGTTATCCGCTGTCAGGACAGGGATTCAGGATACTCAATGACAATATGCTGGATTGTCCGCCCAATACTGTAGGCAAGCTTTATATAAGCGGTACAGGATTAGCTTTGGGTTACCTGAATGACAAGATCCTCACTGATGAACGATTTGTTGTGTATAACAGAACAGGTGAGAGATTATATGATACGGGAGACCTGGGAATGTACTGGAATGACGGTACAATGGAATTTCTTGGACGTGAGGATTTCCAGGTAAAGATAAGAGGACATCGTATAGAGCTGGGTGAGATAGAAGCCGCATTGTCAGAATGCGAACAAGTCAGAGAAACGGCTGCATTTACAATTGATCACTTTGGCAGAAAGTTTATTGCCGCTGCTGTGGTCTCTGATGAGGATGAGGATGTTATATCTGATAAGCTGCTGAAAGCTGCTTCCAGTAAGGTGCCTAATTACATGATACCCTCAGTGATCGTGGTATTGGATAAAATGCCCCTTACAGCAAATGGGAAGACGGACAGGAAAACTCTGGTAAAGCTTGCACAGGAAAAAATGACGGTGCAGCATGAAAATGCAGGGAAAGAGGAATTTGACGAAACAGAGAAAAAGGTTGCAAAGATATGGCAGGAGGTACTGGGAGAAGAGGAAATGCCCGGACTTCACGAGGAATTCTTTGATTTCGGCGGTGATTCAATGGATATTGTAAGAGTAAGGATAAAGCTTGCTGAGATATCCGGAAAAGAGATAGAAATGTCAGACATATTTGATGATCCTACCGTATGCGGTATGGCATCACTTATAAAATAACGGAGGTTTTAAAATGAAAGTTGATAAGAATGAGCTGAAGGATCTTATTGCAGAAATAATTGAGACAGAGGCTTCTGCAATAGGCGATGACAGTAATTTTGTTACCGATCTGGCAATGAATTCGCTTCAGATGCTGGATTGTGTTGCGGAGATAGAGGACAGATATGATATAAGGATCCCCAAGGGTGATATAAACAAGCTCACCTCCGTGGACAATGTTATTGAATACATGGAGGGACTTTAAGAGTTGAAAAAAAGGGTAGTTGTAACGGGAATAGGTATGCTGTCCATAGGCGGTATGGATAAAGAGTCATTCTGGAATGGCATTCTTGAGGGCAGCAGCAGCTTCACTGAAATAAATGATGATTTCTGGGGTGAAGGATTCTCGGAGAAGTATGGTATATTAGACAGTCAAAAGCTGGGCGAGACTGAGGATAAATATCTTACCGAAACAGAAAAGACGTATGATAGGTGCTGTAAACTTGCCCTTACTGCTGCTTCAATGGCATATGAGGATTCGGGACTTAATGATAACGCCTCGGGTATATTACCTTCAAAAAAAGGTGTATCTGTGGGAACAACTCACGGGGAGCTGGGAGTTTTGGAGCAGATGATAAAAGAAAATACTTCTGTTTCATATAGTGATATTCACAGCAGAATGGATAATTACAATATATCCGCTGCAATAGCAAGGAAGATCAATGCCACGGGGGATGTTATTCTTCATTCGGATGCTTGTGCCTCGGGAAATATCGCCTTTTCTCATGCTTTTGAGATGATAAGATCCGGAAGGCTTGAGCGTGTGATAGCCGGAGGTGTGGATACCGATACTGATATTTCCCTGGGAGCCTTTTCCTGTCTGAGAGCTGTTGCACACGACAAGGTAAGACCTTTTGATAAAAACCGCAGCGGTATAATACTAAGTGCAGGGGCAGGTATGCTGGTGCTGGAAAGCTATGAATCAGCCAGGGCAAGAAATGCACATATTTACTGTGAGATACTTGGACAGGGGCAGAGCAATGATGCTTTCAGTATGGCGTCTATGGATCCCGAAGCAAAGGGAATAATATCTGCCATGGAAAAAGCAGTCAGGGATTCGGATATAAGTCCTGAAGATATAGATTACATATGTCTTCACGGAACCGGGACAAATGCCAACGATGCCT
>CACZQG010000367.1 GCA_902783235.1 uncultured Ruminococcus sp. | reverse complement strand
GTTCGGTACGACAATTCAAAGGTATGTACAAAGTAATTATTCATTATAATTCCTCCGATCTGATTATTATAACAATGTTGTAAAATAATAGCTTATTATTACCTATTAGTACTATAGTTAATAATTTATTATTTTTTTACATAACAAGTATTATAATATTGATTGCGGGGGTATGGGGGCTACCTTTTTTCTATCGCCAAAACGTGGTTTTGTTTACCGCTTATATATATATGCAAAAAAAAGATGCCCTGTGAAGAGCATCGTGGTTTGATTATAAATTAATACACTGCATCTCTAAATGTTTTTTCTAACTCCAAGAGAATGAATGGCTTTGTAGAAATGAAATACAGGCTACTGCTTTCATATTAAGTCAATCGCCATATCTAAGCTAAGTTAGCCTTCAATATAAGCCAATAGATCTATTAACTATTATTGTTCTTATTACAATATATAGTTATTATACCACCAAAATATAATTTCAACCAGGAAAATTTTCTATTTGGTGGTTTTTATATCTATATATTTTTCCATTATAAGTCTGACATCATTCTCCAGTTCCATCTTCTCTTCTTTACTTGCACGTTTTCTCTCTTCTCTGGACGGCTTAAATTTCGCTTTAGTATTAATTAATTTAAGTACCTCTTTATAAGACTTTTCAAACCTATTTAATGTATCCTCCTGTGTTAGTTTTCCAGAATTATAATCCCCTATTATCATATCGATATAGTGGTAGTAACTTTTCTTTACTGCATTAAAAAGATCCTTATCAATTACGTCCTCAGTTGACGCTGCATTTTTACTGAAACGTTTCTGTATCTTACGTTTCTTTTCAATCACCGGATCACTTTTGCATTTTCTGTTATATTTTTCCTGAGCTGCCAACGATCGACACGTCTTATCTGAACCGTTTATTTTGTAATCGCAATATTTTTCCCTAGGACCGGGAGTGTCAACTAATCTCAGGCGGGTTTCAGTTGCTGTCAAGAACGGAATATTTCCCTCTACAAAAACTCTTGAAATATCTTCATTGCTATTCAGCTCGTTCATGATTTCATAAGTGAGCTGGGCGATTGTTTTGATCTTGTTATCGCTTCTATCATACACAATAGCAGAGAAGTCATCACCGTCATTATCAAGAATTTCAGTGATGATAGCGGTACACGCCTCATTTTTTGATGGCATTAGCTTTTTCCTGAGCAAAGCGTTTATAAGTGTGGATTTTCCTGAACTCATAGTTGCGATAACGTGAATGGGGAAAATGTCGTTCTGAACACGTTTTATCGCACCTTCAAGACCTTCTCTATCTGATTTGCTAAGGCTATCTGAAAAATAAGGATCGCTCATTAAATCATTGTATGTGCTGAGAATGCTTTCATAAACGTTTGAATCATCGATCGATTCTTCACACATTGTATGATAATCGCTGATTACGCCTTTTTTACGAGCTTGCTCAAATGAATCCTTAACATCGTCATAATCCAAAGCATTGCCATGAAATATAATCTGAAATTCTCTGCTGCCTCTCTCATTTTTAAGCATATCCGGCAATGAGCCGATCCATGATTGGAGTCTTTTACCTGAGATCGCCTGAGCAAGAGAACTGTCTTCAGATAAGGGATTGCCGTTAATTGTCATAAAAGTTGTAAGACGATAAGGGTTGTAGTGAATATATACTTCGGTCAATTCAATCATTCCTTTCCATTTTCAAGCATAAGCTTAATAATATAATCTTCGATATAGCCAATGCCACACTGATACTCAAAGCTATCATTGCTCTTTTCAATGTATAACGGCTTAATTGAGCTATATAGATTAACAAGATTAACACTTCTTTTGATTTTTTTAGTTAGCAATGCCAGCTCATCAATTTCATCTTCATCTTGTAAGCTATCACGAACACGATGTAAATAAGCTGATCTTGAAGATACAAAGAAGACCGTGGCATCATGAAATCCTCGTTCTTTCAAGTAATCTTTGATGTCACTCATTTTTTCTTCAAGTGTCAAATCGTCATTTTTTTTAGAATCGACTTTATTGACACAGAAAATAATAGGAACACAATCGCTAACATTTTGCTTAATAAACGATAAATGGGTAATTTCATCATCAGTACCAATGTGCTCATAGTTGATCAGGAAAACCAAAGCATCATAAGCTCCTCTTAATATAGCACTATTGGTGCATTCCCCATGTTTCTGATATTCGGCTGAATTGACACCCGGGGTGTCGAGGATCATACAATGCTTTCCTCTCAGCCGACCTTTGTAATAAATACTTTCGTATGATATTCTTTCCTGAGTTTCTTCACTTTCGTTAAGAATACTGTCTTGTGCATCAAGAATTAATTGTCTGTCCCATTTTCCTATAAGATTATCATCGGTTGGCTTGCTATATATGTAATGAAGCCTTCCAGTACAGGCGAGATTCTTGGTACTTGCAACTTTTTCTCCAACTAATGCATTGATGAATGTTGACTTTCCGGCACTCATTGTAGCCGTT
>CACZQG010000366.1 GCA_902783235.1 uncultured Ruminococcus sp. | reverse complement strand
GTGGGGGAATTCAATCCCCCACTGAAACCCTAAGGGGCAAATGCCCTAAGTCGTCCGCCCCATGACGGGGCGATGCCCCTTATTGAATAGAATTAAGGCAATACCGCACAAAGCTTCCAAGCGGTCTTTGTGCGGTATTTCCTTAATAGAAAGGTGTATAAAAATGATACTACTGTCCGCTCGTAACATAACCAAGACATATATGGAAAGAAAGGTACTTGACCATGTTTCCTTTTATCTTAATGAAGGAGATAAGGTGGGGATAATCGGAATAAACGGTACAGGCAAATCCACTCTTCTTAAAATATTAGCAGGAGCACAGGAGGCTGACAGCGGAGAGCTTATCCGTACAAAGGGTGTACGGATATCCTATCTGCCTCAGATCCCTGAATTTGATGATAATGGTACTATACTTGAACAGGTAATGCTGCATCTTCCTGCTGATCTGAAGGAAGCCAAGGAGTTTGAAGCCCGTTCCATACTGAGCAAGCTGGGTATCAATGATACCGAAAGGCTCATAGGCTCCCTTTCCGGAGGAGAAAAACGCCGTGCCGGCATTGCCGCTGCTCTTATACAGCCCAGTGATGTGCTTTTGCTTGACGAGCCGACTAACCATATTGACAGCGCAACGGTAGAGCTGCTGGAGGAGCAGCTGAAAAAATACCGGGGAGCGATTATTATGGTTACCCATGACAGATACTTCCTTGAAAGCATAACTGAAAAAATTGCCGAGGTGGATGGGGGAAAGGTATACGAATATGAAGGCAATTATGATGTATATCTTGAACAGAAGGCACAGCGTGAAGCAGATATGGAAGCCAGAGAGCGCAAAAACCGTGCTGTTTACCGCCGTGAGCTGGAATGGATAAGACGGGGTGTAAGAGCCAGAGGTACTAAATCCAAGGACAGGATAGAACGTTTCCATCAGCTGGAGGATCGGGAAATACCTACAGAAAATGCTAAACTGCAAATGCAGTCTGTATCATCACGATTGGGAAAAAAGACTATTGAGATAAACGGCATATCCAAAAGCATAGATGGCAGAACTCTTATAAAGGATCTTTCATGCATTATTCCAAGAGATGCAAGAATAGGCATCGTGGGAGAAAACGGTGCCGGAAAGACCACTCTTATGAGGCTTATAAGCGGTGAACTGGAACCGGACAGCGGCTGGGTGGAATTTGGTGAAACTGTACGCATAGGATATTTTTCTCAGGAATGTGAAAGCATGGATCCCACACAGAGAGTAATAGATTACATACGTGATACTGCCGAAAGAATAGAGACCCCGGAGGGAACTGTTACTGCCTCGCAGATGCTGGAGAGATTTCTGTTTACCTCCGAGCTGCAGTGGAATACCATTGAAAAGCTTTCCGGAGGTGAGCGTAAAAGATTATATCTGCTGAAGGTACTTATGACTGCTCCTAATATACTTCTGCTGGACGAGCCCACCAATGATCTGGACATTGCAACCCTGACTATTCTGGAAGACTATCTTGAAAGCTTTGCAGGTGCTGTAATAGCCATATCCCATGACAGATTCTTTCTTGACAGGACAGTTGACAGGATATGGGAAATATCCGGGGGCAATGTGACCGTATTTAACGGTAATTATTCAGATTACGCACAGCAGGCGGCAGATAAAAAAGAAGCTGCCGTCAGAGCAAAGAAAAAGTCTGAGGGCAAGCGTGAGTTTGTGGGGGAGAAAAAGCTGCGATTCTCATATAAGGAGCAAAAGGAATACGAAACTATTGACGATGACATTGCAGCTTTGGAGAACGGTATAACCGAAACAGAGCAGCAGATAAGCAAATGTGTCAGTGACTATGTAAAGCTCTCGGAGCTGACTGCGCAAAAGGAAAAGCTGGAGCAGCAGCTTGAAGAAAAAATGGACAGATGGGTATATCTCAACGATCTTGCGGAAAAGATCGCCGCACAGTAAAGCATGAAAGGAGCATTTATGATATACAAGGTCAAGGATATTTACGATGAGGACTATGGCTGCGAGGGAGTACCTGAAAACAGCGAGCCTATGTGTATGGTGCTGCTGTGTGATGAAGACGGGAAGGAAAAATGGGTAAAGCTTGCAGACAGCTATCTTCGTGAAAACAATATTGATGTAGGATCAAATATCAACATTTAACAAATACTAAGGCTGCACAGCATCATATTGCCGTGCAGCCTTTTCATTATCTATTTATTTGACAAAGACTTCGCCATTGCCGCCGCATCTCTTATGTTGATCCTGCCATCCTTATTAAAGTCAGCGATCTCTATTTCAAGACTGCCTGCCTTACCCTTGGCAAGTAGCTGCGCAAGGTAGGATGCATCACGGACATTAAATACACCGTCACGATTTACATCTCCCGGAACGACGGGCTTTGTGGTTACCTGTGCAGTGGTTGAAGCTGCGGTAGTGGCAACAGTAGTGACCGTTGTGGATGCTGCCGCATTACCGGTAGTCACAGCAGAAGTTGTGATTTTTTCATCCTCAAAGGTAATATAACCGGTGGCATTACCCATGTAACTAATAAATATGCTGCCCGTATATACAGGTCCTTTACTCAAATGCGCATGCACTTCATATTTGTCCGAATCCTTACTCTCGGGAAGAGAAAGGATCAGCTTAGCATATCCGCCATTTGGGACAAATTCAACACATTTGCTGCGTTCATTTTTACTGATG
>CACZQG010000365.1 GCA_902783235.1 uncultured Ruminococcus sp. | reverse complement strand
TTGTTAGTAACAGATCATTCTTGAAGAGGGTATGATCAAAAGGATCGAAAAGGACGCTTTTTGAAAAAAGCTTGGCAAAAACTTTTAGTTTCGCTCGTACTATATACGATAATTGCAGTCGAATGCTCGAAGAGCAGCTGAAAGAGAAAACAATATATGGCTTTGGCATAGTCTGATGTATGCGCAAAAAATGCCAGCCAAAAACGGCTGACATTTTTTATTCCGTTTAAGGCAGTACTGTACAATCTATGTGAGGTATTGCCTTTAATGAACTTAAAAACTGTACATTTGTCCAATAAAATTGTATAAAATGATAAAAATATTTAAAATTACTTGTTATTTTGCTTAAAATGATGTATAATATTTAGGATAGGATAACTATTGACAGTTCCCGAAATGAAGATAAGGGAGAAAGCTTATATATGTTAAAACGGTTAGCCGAGAGGATCATCGGCATTTTTCCAAAAAAAATACAGGATATTTACTACAAGCATGAGGAAGCACTCTGGTATATATTCTTCGGTGCTCTCACTACAGGAGTAAGCTTCCTGTCAGCAGGCATTTCAAAATATGCACTGGAGCTTTTCGGTGCAAATACTCATATAGTATCTACGGCAAGTACGGTTTTTTCATGGATATGTGCTGTGACCTTTGCCTATGTTACAAACAGAATATGGGTGTTTGAATCAAAAGCACGAGGTACTAAGCAGATAATGAGTGAGGCTGCGGCTTTTTTTGGAGGACGTATCTTCACGCTGATCGTTGAAGTAGTCATAATGGAGCTTGGTAATTCTATCATCGGCATAAACTATTGGGTGACTAAGATCATTGCAAATATAGTTGTGCTGATACTAAATTTTGTTATAAGCAAGCTTTTCGTTTTTAAGGATAAAAAGGAGGCAGAAGATGAACAGATTTAAAAAACTTGCCGCAGTTCTCACAGCTGTGTCAATGACGGCAGTTATTATGGGTGCAAGTGTTATGCACGCAGATGATGAATACCTCATTTCCTCCGATGATCCGAGGTATAAATACATAGAACTCAATGACGGTACTATAGCTATTGCATCAAGTGAGTATTCACAGAAAGGCATAGAGGGGGAAGTAACACTTCCGTCCGTACTGGATGGAAGAAATGTAAGCGCAATTGCCCCCAGCGGCTTTACAGGCTGTCCCATCACCGGTGTGACAATACCTGATGGTGTCAGAGAGGTAGGTTCTCTTGCTTTTTCAAACTGTGAGAAGCTTAAAGATGCCCGGATACCGGATTCGGTCAAAAAAGTAGGTGTAACGCCCTTCTCACAGACAGCACTGGAAAAGGAGATACTTAAAAACTCCGATCCCAGCTTTGCAATGCTGGGTGATAATATACTTTACCTTTATACAGGCTCCGAAAAAAATGTTGAGGTTCCTGAGGGAGTAAGAGTTATTGCAGCATCCGCTTTTGCAAATAACGGTATTTATTCAGGCAATGAGATAGCAAGTGTAACTATGCCGGAAAGTCTTGAATACATAGGAGACAATTGCTTTGAAAATTGTGAGTCTCTGAAGAAGATGATACTCCGTATCAACCTTAAAGAGGTAGGTAAGGATGCTATATCAAAGGATGTGGCAATATACAGCTATCTCGGCAGCAGTGCTCAGGATTTTGCAAAAGTAAACGGAAATACTTTTACTGCACTTTTAAAGGAAGGCGAGACAAAAATAGAGAGCGGATTTGACAAGGGCTTTAAAAAGTATTATTTCTCAACAGATAAGGAATTCTCTATGGACGGCGTTCATGTTTACAGACGTTATTCCGATGGAACAAGAGAGGAATTGAGAAATCTTAACTGGGCTTTTGATACCACTCCTGAAAAGCTGTATGCAGAGAAGCATAAAAAGGAAGAAACTCCTCAGGTGTCCACTGAGGTATCAGAATAATACGGAATTAATAACAGACCATGCGCAGGATATTACGCATGGTCTGTTGTGTTATTGGATAATGTTTAAAAGAATAGTATTATTTTGTTATGATAGCAATTGCACAGGGCATTCTGCCCTCGGCAAGTCTGAACACAGCATTTGTATATCCTGCATCGAAAAAGAATCTGGCATAAGTATAGAAATCAAACTGACATTTAAAATCGACTCCCAGCTTTTCCAAAAATCGGGATGCCATATTTGGAGATTTGTCATTACTGATATTGATATATGTAGGGATAATAAGCTTGCCTCCGGGTTTGCATACTCTCATAAGCTCTTTTATTGCAAGTACAGGTTCATCCAGCAGGTGAATAACGTTACCTGCTACTACCTTGTCAAAGCGTTCATCACTGCATCTGAGATGCATCATATCAGCCTGTTTAAATCTTACATTATCATATTTATGACACTTTTTATATGTCTGTTTCAGCATACCCTTTGAAAGATCGGCTGCGATGAGCAGCTTGCACTTAGGGGCAATGTACTTGCTGATAGCACCTGTTCCGCAGGCACATTCAAGTACCGTATCGTTTTCATCTATTTCCTATGCAACTATTTTTCCGGTGTTGGAATACACCTTGTTATTATATATTGTTTCAAACAGATCATAAACCGGTGAAACTTTATCCCAGAACATATTATTATTCTCCTTTATTATTTTTTGTAGGGGTGAGGGTCATATGCCGGATATTTTGAATGTATATCAGCATTCATCTCATCAAATCGTTTTTTATTGAAGGGT
>CACZQG010000364.1 GCA_902783235.1 uncultured Ruminococcus sp. | reverse complement strand
TCAGATATAGTCTCGGGCTTTAACTGCACTGAGGATCAGGGCATGATAAAAGTGTTCGGCAGCTTTGGAAAAGATACAGCACCCGAAAGCGTAGGCAGGATATATCTCAAAGCAAACGGCAAGACCTACGAAGCTTTTCCCGTTTATGAATGCTCCGAAGAAAACGGGATAAAAGGCTTTTCGGTGAATATTCCCGATGATGAGCCCGATCTTCAGAATATCGAATACGAGCTTATCGCCGAGATAGACGGAAGGCTCGTTTCAAACGGAAGCAATAAAAAATAAGCAAAAATGAATGGAGAAGATAAAAATGAAGAAGATAATAAGCGGTCTGACCGCACTACTCACGGTAAGTGCTCTCAGCCTTACGGCAGCTGCAAATGTCAGGATTGAACCCAAATACCCCATGCACGGCAACAAGTGCGGCATGGTAACAGTAGTGCCAGATGTGGAAAGAGATATCCATGTGGTTATCGTACAGAATACCATAGACGGAGACTACAAGTACTACGATGAGATCATTCCGGCAGATGCCCAGGACAGAGTAAGTGAATTTGCCCTTGAAGGCAAGGATGATGTTTTGTACACAATCACCATCGGCGTACCCAAATACAAGGGCACACAGCAGTACGAGGAATATACCGATAAATTCGGTGTACCTGACACTGACGAAATGACCGACAGCGACATTGCAGGCTACAATTTTACATTCAATGTGGGAAAAAATGAAACAGAAGAAATAGCCTCACAAATAACCCGAAAAGGCGAAGCCGACAGCGAAAAGATAGTGCAGACCGAAACAGCTCTTCTGTTTCCTGTACTGGAAGCTATAAAGGGTGATGTAAACAATGACGGCAAGGTAAATGTAAGAGATGCTGCCGCAATTGCCAGCGGTATAGTAAAAGGAATAGAGCTTCCTCCCTACGGGGATTTCAATGGTGACGGCAAGGTCAATATCCGTGATGCTGCCGCAATAGCAAGCTCTATTACAAAGAAATAATAACTTATTTATTATGAAAGCTGCCGTCTGTAAGGCTAAAGCTCACCCAAATGAGATAATAAAAAATCTGACCATTCAGGTCAGATTTTTTTTATTGTTCCAATACGCTCATCATTTGCTCAAAATCAAAATCATCCAGAGATTTTTTTAGCTTAGCGCACCGTTCCTTTTCCTCTGAGGGAACAGAATGAGCCTTGATCCTGTCTATTACACTTTCAACACTGTCAAAGTCAAATGAATCAAGATAGCCCCGTATCTCATCATAGCAGCCCTGCAGCTCCTCCATGGACATTTCAGGAAGATCCCCTTCAGATACTTCCTCCTTTTCAACAAGCCCTGACAGCTTGCTGCCAAGCTGACGTACCGCAGCAAGGAAATCATCAATATTATGCTCTATAGTTTGAATATCTTCGTTATCTCCTGCTGTTTCCAGCTTCTGTGCAAGCTCTCCTATTTCAACAGCACCTATCGAGCGTGTGGTGCTTTTAAGAGCATGGACCTTTATACTGAATTCACGTATATTCCTGTCCTCCCACAGCTTCTGGATATTATCTGCATTCTCGCCAACGGTTTCTGCGTAAATTTTCAGCATATCCATATACATCTGCTGAGAACCGGCACCCTTTATGGCTTTTTCCGTGTCTATTTCGGTTATATTTCTGACAAAATCGGGAATTACAGAATCCGTGCTGTCATCCTCCTGCTTGTTCTCCACCTTGACTCTCATGTAAAGCTCAGAGGGAAGGTACTCCTCAATAGTTTCCTCCAGCTTATCAGGATCAATAGGCTTGGTAAGGTAATCATCAAAGCCGGCGTCTATATATGTCTGCCTTGCTCCTGACAGAGCATTTGCCGTAAGACATATAACAGGAGTTTTCAGATTGGGATTTCCCTCCATGCTGCGAAGCTCCTGAAGAGTCTCAACACCGTCCTTATGAGGCATACGATGATCCAGAAAGATAATATCATACTTCTGCTCCCGGGACATCTGAAGGCACTTGTCACCGCTGTCAGCCGTGTCTATATGTATTTTTGTGTTTTTCAGAAGATTTACAAATACAGTCAGATTCATGACCGTATCATCCACAACAAGTATTTTTGCATCGGGAGCGATGAATTTTTCTGTATATTTCTTGCTGTGTATTGCGGAATTTCTGAATGATTCCTCAAAATCACCTATAGGATCATCCTTGACTATTTCCTGCTTTACTGTAAAGCTGAACGTTGAACCCTCACCGTAAACACTGGTAACATCCAGCTTGCTGTTCATCATTTCCAGCAGGCTCTGAGTGATATTCATACCCAGTCCCGTACCCTCAATTGTACGGTTACGCTTTTCCTCAATACGCTCAAAGGCGTGGAACAGCTTGGATATATCCTCTTCCTTTATGCCTATGCCCGTATCCTTGACACTTACCGTAAGATCAATATTGTCGCCGTCAGATGAGCGTTTGTACTGCACATCAAGCGTTACCGAGCCTTTTTCGGTATATTTTGCAGCATTTGTTAGAATATTTGTGATTATCTGCTTTATTCTTACCTCATCACCGTTAAGGATCATAGGCAGTGTAGGATCAACATTTACAATGAATTTCAGTCCCTTGTCCTCAATACGATTCTTTATCATATTTACAAGATCATTTAGTACCGAGGAGATATCATAATCCACATTTATTATCTCCAGCTTGCCTGCTTCGATCTTTGAAAAGTCAAGTATATCATTTACTATACCCAGAAGTGTATTTGATGAGACCTTGGCATTCTGGGCGTACATCATGATCTGTTCATCAGTGCACTCACGAAGTATCATTTCGTTCATGCCTATAATGGAATTGATAGGTGTACGGATCTCATGGGACATATTGGAGAGGAATGAGGATTTTGCCTGATTTGCGTTTTCCGCAATTATACGCTCTTGCTCCGCTTTTTTATGTTCCTCCTCCAGCTTTAGCCATGCTCTCTTTTCCTTATCTATTATTTCAGTTACCCAAATGATCTTTAAAAGGTTATTATTCTCATCTCTTTCCTCAGCAATAAATCTTGCTCTCAGATATGTATTGGTTATGCCGAGAAATTCAATATAGATCGTATTGACATCAGCCATTCTCTCATTGATGGTGTGAAGGTCTGTAAATTCCATCACCTTCTCCAGATCCTGCTGAGAGGTGAAAAGTCTGGTATTCTTCTGGAATGACTCATAGAAATCATCGCCAGGCACCTCTACCAGCTTTTTTATCTGGGGTATATCACATTTAAGCTCCTGAGAGGTCTGATTCACAAGATCGATACTGTACATGGTACTGTATATATCTGCAAGAGAATAAAGACGTGCGTTGGATATCTTGGTCTCGTTCACTTTTTTGATATTATGCTTTATAAGCAGGAACATAATAAGCAAAAGAACGATTATAGAGGATAATTCCAGTATCGTCAGTAAGGTCTGCACCATTATGGAACGTGATGAATCAATAGCACAGACAGAATACCAGTTGCTGTGCAGCTTACGGAAATGCACATCATAATCTATGCCCTTATACCTGATCTGCTTAGATGAATCTTCAATCATATCCAGATCATTGATATTCATACCACTGAGCAGTAATCCTTCATCAAAAGCATTTTCATTTATCATATCAGGATCCGAATCGGCAATTATCTGTCCGGTATCCGTGATTATCATTGATATATTACGGCTGTCCTCATCATGTACCATTGCAATGGTGTTCTTTATCTTTTCCAGCTTGATGTTGATAGACATCACTGTCTGTTTATCCTCAAGAAGCTTGCATATCGCCAGCACATTTCTTTTATGCTTCATGCTGTAATAAGTTATATAGGCTATTTCTCCATCTGCCTCCACCGCTGCCTTGTACCAGGGACGTGACTCGGGGTTGAAAAATGCATCCGGCTTCCAGCCTGAGCTGTCTATGAACTGTCCGCCGTAAAAGCCGTAAACACCATTGAAATCCTGACTGGTGGAATTGGTATAGCTTATCATCAGGTCCATAAGAGTGGATTCGGCTTGTTCAGGAGTCAGACCGCTGCGGCACATCTGCTCTACACGCTCACAGGTAAATTTTATGGCATTTTCGCATATAGTTATAAAGTCGTTAAAGTCCTCTGATGATTTATAGGACTGCATTTCCCCCTCAACGACAGAATATCTTTTCAATCCCGATTTTGAAAAGGTGAAATTAAGTATGGTTATAGTCAAAAAGACGCTAAAAAGAAGAAGATATATAAGGAAGTATTTTATACCTATTTTCTTTATACCGCCTTTTAGAGCATTAAATATATTCTGAATCATAAGCATTCCTCTGATCTTAAATGATAATATTATAACAATTGATGGCATGAAAGCCCACAATCAGTCAACAGCTGATTTTTAGAATACTGCATAAGGGCGGCGCAAATTGTACAGATGGTACAACAAAATCACCGCTATATTTAAGGCAACACCGCACAAAGACCACTTAGAAGCTTTGCACGTCATCTGCTTGCAGATTTTCCTTTATCTTGCACAAAATCTCTTTGACATACGCCAGTATGCCTGCATCGATTTTG
>CACZQG010000363.1 GCA_902783235.1 uncultured Ruminococcus sp. | reverse complement strand
TGCGGTGTCCAGAGGCAGAGCCTCGGTCGCTCATCGCAATGAGCGAAATCCCCGGTGCAGACAGCAAAGCTGTCAAACCATAAAGCCGGTTCAAGGAGCGATCAGCTCGTATGATCACATCACGATAACTGCAACAGACACAGGGAGCTTTGCCCCTGATGGTTAAACGCCTTATATAATGGCGTATTAGATTTATTATAATCAGGAAGGTAATATATGAAGATAAAAAAAGAAAAAAATCAACAGTCTATATTAAGAACTGTTCTTCTGAGCATAATCGTTATAATAGTTTTTGTAGGTATTGTGCTTTATTATTACAGCATGGTATATACCGAAAAAAGAAACAGCATTATAAAAGACGGAGAAATGCTGTCTGTTAAGGCAGCAGAAAGATTCGATCAATATCTCTCCACAAATATTGACTCAATAAAGCTGTCATCATATACACTTGACGAAATGATAAAAGAAAAAAGATCGGATCCTGAGATACAGGAATTTCTTGTGGGACAGTCAACCGCTATTAAAAGTGCGGTCATGGAAAACTCCACTGGTCTTTACGCATACATAAACGGACATTTCTTCAGCGGAACCAACTGGACCCCACCTCCGGATTTTGATGCGACCAATCGTCCCTGGTATATAAAGCCAATGTCCGATAAAGGAAAGATCACAATACTGGATCCTTATGTTGATGTTCAATCCGGCAATGTTATGCTTGCTATCGGTAAAACTCTTTGTGATAACAAGAGCGTGGTTTCGGTGGATGTATCACTGGAACAGATACAAAATATAACCCAGGAGGCTGTAAGCTCAGGGAACGCTGACTATGAAATGATCCTCAATGACAAGTATGTGGTAGTTACACATTCCGATACAGATGAGATCGGAAAAGATTACAGTACCGAAAAAGACACTCTGGGTGCTATCATTGCTGAAAAACTAAGTACCAATAAAAACGGATATGCAAGATTTGATTATAATGACTCACAATACATAGCATACTATACTGAAATGCAAAACGGCTGGCACTGTATAGCCGTAAAGAATACCACAAGCGTTTTCGGCTCCCTGACATTGATACTGTTATTCACTATTTTTATAGTTATCATGATAATAACTACCATTGGTATTATTGCGGGAAGGACAGCCAGAAGGAGTAAGATCACCGAACGCATCAGTAAACAGCTGTCTTCTACTGCTGATATCTACATATCACTTCATGAGATCAATTTTGTCAATGACTCGTTCAGCGAGGTAAGGAATAATAAATCCGAGGCATCACAGATCATAGGTGAAACACGTACACATTGTCAGCAGATGATACGGAAAATCATGGAAACATTCTCAGATCAGAGTTCCCGTGAAAAGATCCTTGATTTTGTGGATTTCACCAAGCTTGACGAAAGACTTAATGACAGAAACACTATAACCTGTGAATTTCTCAGTGCAGAATGCAAATGGCGCAGAGCAAGATATATCGTTTCAGGAAGGCTTGCAGACGGCAGGGTCTCCAATGCCATGTATCTTATTGAAGATATAGATGAAGAAAAGCGTTCCAGAGACAAGATGTTTGATACTGCACAGCAGCTAAGTCACCAGCTGCGGTCTGTGGCAGATATATACACATCTGTATACGATGTGGATATTATCAACGATTCGTTCTCAGTCATCAGCACTACAGATCAGGTAGTTGCCAATGTAGTGGGCGGTGACTCACCAAATGCTCAGCAGGCTCTGATAACCTCCATGACCCGTCTTACTGATGATATGTGTAAGGAGGATGTTCTGAAATTTGTTAAATACTCCAGTATCAGGAAGAATACAAAGGAAACCGGAACGGCTACCATAGAATTTATGAATTCCAGAGGAAAATGGTGCAGAGGACGATTTATTGTATCCGAACGTACCGAATCGGGAGATCTGTCTCATGTTATCTGGGCAGTAGAAAATATAGATGCAGAAAGAAGAGCCCGTGATGAGCTGACAGAAGCTGCTCAGACACTTAACTATCGTATCTCATCTATTTCCAATATCTATATGACAGCACACGAAGTAGATATTGCAGAGGATACATTTACCGAAATAAAATCCGATAATAAGATAGTTAATGAGCTTGTGGGAGAATCACGTGTACACGCTCAACAAACACTCAGCAATGTTATGAAGCAGATCTGTGATGAGTCCTGTAAGGATGAATTGATGAGATTCATTAACCTTTCCTCTCTTGGAAAAAGGCTTAAAAAAGCTGATACTATCACAATTGAGTATATGAATAAGGAAAAGCTCTGGCGGCGTGGACGATTTGTTGTATCCAGACGTGACGATAATGGTAAGCTTACACACGTTCTATGGCTTACAGAGGATATCGACAATGAAAAGCGTGAACGTGACAAGCTTGTGGATATGTCCGAGCGTGCCATAGCAGCCAGCGAAGCAAAATCCTCCTTCCTTTCAAATATGTCCCATGAG
>CACZQG010000362.1 GCA_902783235.1 uncultured Ruminococcus sp. | reverse complement strand
TTTCCCGATATCACCTATTCTTTCTATGATGTATGGGCAGAGGTTTACAGAATACCGTATAAGCAGATACCTCTTGACGGTAACTTCCATATTAATGCTGAGGACTATAAAATTGAAAATGGTGGTATTATCTTCCCTAATCCTAACGCTCCCACAGGAGTGCTGGAAAGTGTGGATATGATCGGGGAAATAGTGAGTGCCAACCCTGATTCAGTTGTTATGATCGATGAAGCGTATATAGATTTTGGCGGTAAGAGCTGCATTGATCTTATAAATAAGTATGATAATCTGCTTGTAATACAGACCTTTTCAAAATCACGGTCCATGGCAGGTATGAGAATAGGATTTGCACTGGGTAATGAGAAGCTTATAAAGTACATGAACGATGTGAAATTCTCGGTAAATTCCTATACCATGAATCACATAACTCAGCTTTGCGGTGCGGCATCTATGAAGGATGAGCAGTATTTCAGCTTTACAGTGCAAAAAATCATTGATGAGCGTGAAAAGACAAAGAATGAGCTTCGTAAGCTCGGCTTTGATATGACAGATTCCATGAGTAATTTCCTTTTTGTTACTCATCCGAAAATGAGAGCAGCAGATATTTTCAGAAAGCTCAAGGAACTGAAAATATTTGTTCGTTATTGGAATAAACCGGGGATAGACAATTATCTGAGGATAACTGTCGGCACACCCGATGAGATGGACAGGCTGACAGCGGCACTGGAGGACATACTTCCCAAATGAAAGACGGGGGGATATTTATGAAACATGGCTTTATTGAGAGAAATACCCTTGAAACACAGATAACTGCTGAGGTGATGCTGGATAACAAGGGAGAATACGACATAGACACGGGGATCGGTTTTTTCGATCATATGCTGACTGCCCTGTCAAAGCACAGTGGTATTTCAATGAAGATAAAATGCAAAGGTGATCTGAATGTTGACGGTCATCATTCTGTAGAGGATACAGGTATAGCACTGGGACAGGCACTTTCCATGGCTCTTGGAAACAAATCTGGGATAGCACGGTATGGCAGTGCTTATATCCCAATGGACGAGGCGTTATCCTTCTGCTCTCTTGATATCAGCAACCGTCCCTTTTTAGTATTTATGGGGGAATTCACCAATCAGATGATAGGGGAGTATGATGCCTGCCTTACCGAAGAATTTTTCCGTGCCTTTGCATTCAATGCAGGTATTACACTTCATTTAAATATGCTTTACGGAAAAAACGATCACCACAAGTGCGAGGCATTATTCAAGGCGGTGGCTCATGCCCTTAAAGCAGCGGTGACACCTACAGACAGCGGACAGACACTTTCAACGAAAGGAAGCTTGTAATGATAGCAGTTATAGATTACGGTGCAGGAAATATTTTCAGCGTGAAAAATGCATTGGATCATCTTGGAATGGAATCAGAGCTGACAAGTGATGCTCAAAAAATAACGGCAGCAGATGGTATTATACTTCCGGGAGTGGGTGCATTTCCCGAAGCTATGAGAATGCTGCAAAAAAGCGGTCTTATCCCCACTATAAGAGAGGAAGCTCATAAAAAGCCCTTTCTTGGCATATGTCTGGGTATGCAGCTTTTGTTTGAAAAGGGTTATGAATTTGAAGAATGTGAGGGCCTGGGACTTATAGAGGGAAGCGTTATAAAAATGGAAGAACCCGATCTGATAATCCCTCATATGGGCTGGAACAGGCTGGAAAGGCTGAATCCGTGTCCGCTGATGAATGACCTTCCGGAGGACAGTTATGTATACTTTGTACACTCCTACAAGGCAGAGTGTGAGGATAAGTATATTGCGGCATACTCGGAGTATGGCGGCAGAGTACCTGCCCTTGTCACAGACGGCAGTACTGTATTCGGCGCACAGTTCCACCCGGAAAAAAGCGGAGATGTGGGCTTGCAGATACTCAGAAACTTCGGAGGATTGATAAAATGATAATACTACCGGCAATAGATATAAAGGACGGCAACTGCGTAAGGCTTTTCAAGGGCGATTTCAATACAGTGGAAAAGGTAGCAGACGATTATCTTACTACCGCTAAAAGCTTTGAGCAAGCAGGAGCTTCATGGATACATATGGTGGATCTGGACGGCGCAAAAGAGGGCAGACCTGTAAACTCCGTGATCTATACCGATGTGGCAAGAGAGACCGGACTTAAAGTTGAGGTTGGAGGCGGTATTAGAAACATGGAGACCATTGAGGAGTATCTGTCAATGGGTATATCCCGTGTTATTATCGGCTCTGCGGCATTGAAGGATCCCGATCTGGTAAAAAATGCTGTGAAGGAATTCGGCAGCGAAAAAATAGCTGTTGGTATCGACTCAAAGAATAATATGGTAGCTGCCGAGGGATGGCTGGAGGAATCCAACGTAAATTACATTGATCTTACAAAAAGAATGATGGAGTTCGGCGTTAAGTACTTTATTGTTACCGATATATCCAAGGACGGCACCCTTACCGGAGTGAACGGCAGGCAGCTTGAGGAGCTTTACAGCGCAACAGAGGGCAAATGCAATATAATCGCCAGCGGCGGCGTTCATACAATAGAGGATATAAAGCTGTGCAAGAGCCTGGGACTTTACGGTACTATTTGCGGTAAATCTATTTATAAGGGCACTCTTGACCTGAGAGAAGCTGTTAAGATAGGGGAGGGCGAATAAATGTTAGCAAAAAGAATAATACCCTGTCTTGACGTAAGAAACGGTAAAGTGGTCAAGGGCGTGAATTTTGAAGGCATAAAGGATGTAGGAGACCCTGTGGCGTCCGCTAAGGAGTACAACAGGCAGGGGGCGGATGAGATAGTGTTCTATGACATAACCGCCTCATATGAGGGCAGAGGTGTCTTTCTGGACGTGGTGAGAGAAACGGCAAAGCAGGTGTTTGTACCCTTGACGGTTGGCGGCGGTATAAAGACTGTTGATGATATCAGAGAAACTCTCCGTGCAGGTGCGGACAAGGTATCTGTCAATTCTCAGGCTGTGCAGAATCCTCAGCTTGTGCATGACGGGGCTGATATATTCGGCAGTCAGTGTATCTGTGTTGGCATTGATGCAAAAAAAATTGCCGATAACAAGTGGACAGTATATATCAACGGCGGAAGAGTGGATATGGGCATAGACCTTATTGACTGGGTAAAAAAAGTGGAGCAGCTTGGAGCAGGGGAGATATGCCTCAACTCCATTGATGCTGACGGCACAAAGGCAGGCTTTGATATACCCATGCTGGATGCTGTGTGCAGGGCAGTGAGTATCCCTGTCATAGCCAGCGGAGGAGCAGGAAAAATTGAGGATTTCTCTGAGGTATTTGAAAAAACAGGTGCTACTGCGGCATTGGCTGCATCTCTTTTCCACTTTAAAGAATTGACTGTAGGACAGGTAAAGGAGTATTGCAGAGGCAAGGGCGTTATAATGAGATGATTGCCTTAACAGGAGGAAAAATGGCTAAAATTAAAATTGAGGAAAAGGATCTGGACAGATTTTTTGTAAAATCGGAGCTTATCCCGGCAATATGCTTTGATGTTGATACAAAGACAGTGCTTATGCTGGCTTATATGAACAAGGAGAGCCTTAAAAAGACACTGGAAACAGGCTATACATGGTTCTGGAGCAGATCAAGACAGGAATACTGGAACAAGGGGGCTACCTCGGGACACGTTCAGAAGGTCATAAGCATATGGGGGGACTGTGATGACGACACCCTGCTTGTGAACGTTAAACAGACAGGTGCAGCCTGTCATACAGGCAGCTACAGCTGCTTTTTCAACGAGATATATAACCAGGAGGAAAACTGAAATGACTGTATACGAAGAAATATTTGAGGTAATAAAGCAGAGAAAGGCTGACTATGAAAACGGTACTGCTCAGGAGAACAGCTATACCTGTTACCTTTTTGACAAGGGCGTTGATAAGATATGCAAAAAGGTTGGTGAGGAAGCAGCCGAGACAATAATCGCTGCCAAAAACGGCGACAATGATGAGCTGAAAAATGAGATCAATGATCTTCTTTATCATGTAATGGTGCTGTGTGCCGATCGTGGTCTTGAATGGTCTGAGATCGAAAAGGTACTTGATGAGAGAAACGAGAAGATCGGCAACCTGAAAAAATTTCATCAGGTGGACAAAAATACCTGATCTGTCCGAGAATATAT
>CACZQG010000361.1 GCA_902783235.1 uncultured Ruminococcus sp. | reverse complement strand
GCAGTTTACACAAGTCGAAGATCGGCGGACAGGCACTTATTGAGGGCGTTATGATGAATGGTGTCCACAAGGGTGCAATGGCTTGCAGACTGCCAAACGGCGAGATCGACATTGAGGAATGGGATAAGGATCCCGTTACTGCATGGTACAGAAAAACGCCTATTGTCAGGGGTATATTCAACTTTGTAATATCCATGAAGGATGGATACCGCTGCCTGATGAAATCGGCTGAAAAGCAGATAACAGAGGACGAAGCCACCCCGGAGGATGAAAAGCTGAGCGATAAGGCAATGAGCGCAATAATGACTGTTGCAGTAGTGGTAAGCTTTATATTTGCCATAGGATTATTTGTATTTCTGCCAAAGTGGATAGTCAGCTTCTTCGGCTTCAGCAAAGAAAATGCATCTATGAGTACACGAATAATCATATCTCTTTGTGAGGGCTTTGTAAAAATAGCGGTTTTTGTGGGTTATCTGGCATTTACAAGGCTGATGAAGGATCTGAGCCGTACCTATGAATATCATGGCGCAGAGCACAAGACCATCGCCTGCTTTGAGGCAGGACTTCCTCTTACAGTGGAAAATGTAAAAAAACAGGTGAGAT
Organism: uncultured Ruminococcus sp.; assembly: GCA_902783235.1. Lineage (GTDB taxonomy): Bacteria > Bacillota > Clostridia > Oscillospirales > Ruminococcaceae > Porcipelethomonas. Next base: position 5,036 of record CACZQG010000361.1, on the reverse strand, counting down.
TCCATCCACGCTGCGGAACAAGCTTTATATTTATCACGCTGTTCATTAGTATACTGGTAATGTGCTTTGTTCCCTTTACGGTAGTATGGCAGAGAGTGGTATCAAGTATTATACTCATCCCTGTAATGGTTGGTATCTCCTATGAGCTTATACGTATTGCCGGACGCTATACAAACCTGTTTACAAGAATAATATCAGCACCGGGACTGTGGATACAGCGTATTACCACCAAGGAGCCCGACAGCAGCCAGATAGAGTGTGCGATAGCGGCAATGAAGCCCTGTATCCCCGAAAACTTAGAGGATAATAAGTGGTGACAAGCAAGGAGCTGTATCTGCACATCAAAAAAGTTCTTTCGGGCAACGGCATAGAAAGCCCGGAATTTGAAGCTATGTGTTTCAGCGAACATATATTCAAAAAAAAGCTCCCGGATATACTTATCAGCCGTGACACAGTAACACGGGAGCAGGTCAATTACGCTGACAGCCTGCTGATACGCCGCTGTCAGGGGGAACCCCTCCAATACCTGCTGGGCAAGTGGGAGTTTTACGGACTGGAGTTTTATGTGGGGGAGGGGGTCCTGATCCCACGTCAGGATACAGAGATACTGGTAGATAAAGCACTGAGCCTTCTGGCAGAGTCTACAGACAAATGCCTGACAGTACTTGACCTGTGCTCCGGATCCGGGTGTATAGCAGTCACTGTGAAAACACGTTTTCCACAATTTAATGTGACGGTTGTTGAAATATCCGAAAAAGCCATAGGCTATATCAATAAAAATGCAGAGCTTCATCATGCCGGTATAGAGGTGGTGAATGCCGATGTACTTGAAAAAAGCACGGCTGAAAGCTTTAGTGATATTGATATGATACTATGTAATCCGCCTTATCTTACGGAAAAGGATATGGACGAGCTGCAAAAAGAGGTAAAATATGAGCCGGAGCTTGCCCTTTTCGGCGGCGGGGACGGACTGCGGTTTTACAGAAAAATAATACCCCTCTGGAAAATGACCCTTAAAAAAGACGGTGTTATGCTATTTGAGACCGGAATGGGACAAACCGGGGCGGTAGGCGAAATATTTGAAAAAAACAGTTTTACAGACATTGAAATATGGGACGATCTGTGCGGAATACACAGGGTGGTCAAAGGGAAAAACGGAGGAATAGGATAATGGCAAAAAAAGATCTGAAAGCCAAGGGAAAAAGCGCAGGGCTTGCACTTCCCACTACAAAGGATGAAAAGAAAAAGGCTTTGCAGGGTGCTATTGCACAGATAGAGAAAGCATTCGGCAAGGGAGCGATCATAAAGCTGGGTGCCAATGAGACAATGCAGGTAGACAGCATCCCTACCGGATCCATGGGACTGGATCTGGCACTGGGTATCGGCGGCGTACCAAGAGGACGTATCGTTGAGCTGTATGGGCCCGAAAGCTCAGGTAAGACCACCGTTGCTCTGAGTATTATCGCCCAGGCACAGAAGCTGGGGGGCGAGGTGGCATTTGTAGACGTGGAACACGCTCTTGACCCGAAATATGCCAAGGCGATCGGCGTTAATGTGGATGATCTTCTTGTTTCGCAGCCCAACAGCGGTGAGGAGGCACTGGAGATCATGGAAGCACTGGTGCGTTCAGGTGCTATTGATGTTGTTGTACTTGACTCGGTCGCAGCTCTTACCACAAAAGCCGAGATCGACGGCAATATGGGGGATTCAAATGTGGGTCAGCTGGCAAGACTCATGTCTCAGGCTATGAGAAAGCTTACACCCATACTTTCCAAGACAAACTGTGTCGCCATATTCATAAATCAGATACGTGAGAAGATCGGTGTGCTTTACGGAAATCCGGAAACTACCCCCGGCGGACGTGCGCTGAAATTCTACTCCTCGGTAATAATAGATGTGCGTAAGGGTGAGGCTATAAAGGAGCATGGAGAACAGATAGGCTCCAGAACAAAGCTGAAGATCAAGAAAAACAAGGTTGCACCTCCCTTCAAGGAATGTGAATTTGATCTTATTTACGGCAAGGGCATTTCCCGTATGGGAGAGGTCATCGACATTGCTGTAGATCTGGATATAATAAAGAAGAGCGGCTCCTGGTTCAGCTACGGAGATACCAAGCTGGGACAGGGCAAGGACAATGTAAGGATAATTCTTGAAAGAGATCCTGAGCTGCTGGCTGAGATAGAGGAAAAGATAAAAGAGAATAAGGATGCGCTGGAATCTATAGGCTCAAAGCACGATGATGACGAGCTGGATCAGAGAGCAGAGCAGGCAGCTGCTATGGTGGATCCGGAGGATGCACTTGACGATATAGATGCAATAGTGGATGCAGAGGACGATCTGGATGAATTTGACCCGGCAGATTAAAGCTGTCCTTATGCAGCCCGGCAGTCAGTCCAGCTGCAGATCAACAGAGAAAAACATATGATAATAACCACACTGGAGATATATAAGGGAGATACCTACTGTCTTATAGCAGACGGGGATAAGCGTATCTACATAAATAAGGAGATAAAGGAAAAATTTTCTCTTTGTGAGGGCATGGAGATAGACAGGGACACATTCACAAGGATAATGTATTCCTCCGAGCTGCGTAAGGCTTCACGCCGTGCCATGTACCTGATAAACGAAAGGGAGTACTCCTACAGACAGCTTTTTGAAAAGCTGAAAAATAATTACCCCGAGGATATCTGCTTTAAGGTATGTGACCTTATGGCAAAAAAAGGATATGTGAACGACAGGCGTTTTGCAAAAGCACTTGTCTATAATTACATGAATTGCAAGCTATACGGCCCCAGACGTGTAAGAGATGAGCTTTATCGCAGAGGAATAAAGGGCAGGACCGCCGATGAAGCTATTGAAGAAGCTATGGAAGGACTTGAGGAAAGACTTCTGACGCTTATTGAAAGAAAATATGCCCACAGACTTCTTGATCCGCAGGATCGTAAGAATACAGATAAGGTCAAAAACGCTCTGCTTCGTGCAGGCTATGAGTACGGTGACATAGACCGTGCAGTGAAGGAATATATATACAGAGAACAGGAGATATGAAAATGTCAGTAAAAGTCGGTCTGGTGTCTCTCGGCTGCTCTAAAAATTTAGTGGATTCCGAGATGATGCTTCATAAGCTCAGAAAAAGAGGATATGAGCTGGTAACAGAGCCGGGTCTGTCAGATGTGGCAGTGGTGAATACCTGCGGATTCATACAGTCGGCAAAGGAAGAAGCCATAGAGACCTTTGTGGAGCTTATAAAGCTGAAAAATGAAGGCAGGATAAAGAAGATCATCGCAACAGGCTGCCTTGCCGAAAGATATAAAGATGAAGTGAAAAAGGAGTTCCCCGAGATCGATGCAGTTGTAGGACTGGGGGAACAGCCTAATATTGCAGATATACTTGATTCTGTTCTGGAGGATGAGAATGTAGTAAGCTTTCCTTCAAATCAGTGTCTGGAAATAACAGGGGACAGGATAATATCAACTCTTCCCTTTTTTGCATATCTTAAAATAGCCGAGGGCTGCAGCAATAATTGTACATACTGTGCGATCCCCGGGATAAGAGGCGGATACAGAAGCGCTCCTATGGAGGATATAATAAAGCAGGCAGAGTATTTTGCTGAAAACGGCGTTACCGAGCTTATTGTTATAGCCCAGGATACCACACGCTATGGGGAGGATCTGTACGGTGAGGGCAGACTGCCCGAGCTGCTGAACAGACTTTGTGAAATAGACAAACTTCACTGGATACGAGTGCTGTACTGCTACCCTGAGAGGATAACAAACGAGCTTATAGACGTTATGGCGAAGCAGGAAAAAATAGTAAAGTATATGGATATACCTATACAGCATTGCAATAATGAGATACTCAGGCGTATGAACAGAAAAAGCACTCATGAGGAGCTGGTATCTCTTATGAACAGGCTGCGTCAGCGTATACCTGACATGATAATAAGAACTACCCTTATAACAGGCTTCCCCGGAGAGACAGAGGAGCAGTTTGAGGAGCTGGCAGAATTTGTAAAGGAAATGCGCTTTGACAGACTGGGATGCTTCCCCTATTCCCGTGAGGAGGGTACTGCGGCAGCAAAATTTGACGATCAGATAGATGATGAGGTAAAGCAGCGGCGAATGGAAAACATTATGGAGAGCCAGCAGCTCATCAGTGAGGAAAACTGTAAGAAGTATCAGGATAAGACAGTTGAAGTGGTGGTTGAGGGCTTTGACAAGTATGCCGAGTGCTTTTTCGGCAGGACACAGGCTGATGCCCCGGACATTGACGGAAAAGTATTTTTCAGCAGCGAAAAGCCGCTGTCTGTAGGTCAGTATGTAAATGTTAAAATAACAGAAACACTTGATTATGATCTCATCGGAGAGGTGGCAGAATAATAATGAATCTTCCAAACAGGCTTACGATACTCAGGGCGGTGCTTATCCCTGTATTCCTTGTGTTTATGTATGTGAGGGCTATCCCATACAGCTATACCATAGGACTTTTCGTTTTTGTTATAGCATCTCTCACAGATGCACTGGATGGTCACATTGCAAGAAAACAGGGTCTTGTGACCAATTTCGGGAAGTTTCTGGATCCTTTGGCTGATAAGGCACTGGTAATGGCAGCACTTGCGGTATTCGTGGATCTTGATATAATAAGCGCTATACCCTTTATAATCATAATAGCAAGGGAATTTATGGTGTCGGGACTGCGGCTTGTAACAGCCGACAAGGGCGTAGTAGTCGCAGCAGGATTTTCAGGTAAGCTGAAAACAGCCGTTACTATGGGGGCGCTGGTGCTGATCCTGCTGCTGATTGCACTGAAAAATGACTTTAACTGGTTCAATATAAATATGCCTGACAACACCGACCGTATTGTCAGCATAATAGAACAGTCTGTAATATGGCTGTCGGCTCTTCTGACAGTTATATCGGGTATCATTTACCTGAAAGGCTATGGAAAATACATAAATTCCGACAAGTAGATATTAAGGCAATACTGCACAAGTATCCTTGTGGGATGACCTGCAATGCAGCAGCTTGTGCAGGGTG
>CACZQG010000360.1 GCA_902783235.1 uncultured Ruminococcus sp. | reverse complement strand
AATGGATCCTCCCAGCTATGGCAGAGGTCCGGGCGGTGAGGTATGGAAGCTTGAGGATTGCGTTTATGATCTTGTAAAGCTGTGTACAGGAGTACTAAGTGATGACCCATTGTTCTTTCTTATTAACAGCTATACTACAGGACTTTCTCCCTCGGTTATGGGTTATATTTTAGGTGAGACCATCGGACGTGAACATGAGGGTGTGGTATCCTTTGATGAGATAGGACTTCCGGTGCAGGAAAGCGGTAACTGTCTGCCCTGCGGTTCAACTGCTATCTGGCAGAGGAAAGTGTGATATAATGAATTTGATAAAAGCCGAGAAGCTCAGTTTTCGATATGATGATGAAAGTGAGTATGTATTCAGAGATCTTGATCTGACATTCAGACAAGGAGAAATGGCAGCTGTGCTGGGACATAATGGCTGCGGTAAATCAACATTTGCTAAACATTTAAATGCCATTCTGCTGCCAACAGGCGGTAAAGTGTATATAGATGGTATTGATACCTGTGATGAAAGTAAAATTTATGATATCCGCCGACAGGTTGGAATGGTATTTCAGAATCCTGATAATCAGATCGTAGCTACCATTGTTGAAGAGGATGTTGCTTTCGCTCTGGAAAATCTTGGTGTTCCGCCGAAGGAGATAAGAGAGCGTGTTGATGAGGCGCTGCAGGCTGTGGGAATGTACAAATACCGTATGCATTCACCTCATCAGCTTTCCGGAGGACAAAAGCAGCGAGTTGCTATTGCCGGTATAATTGCTATGCGTCCAAAATGCATTGTTCTTGATGAACCTACTGCTATGCTGGATCCAATTGGCAGGAAAAAGGTAATGAACACAATAAAAAAGCTTAATAATCAATTCGGAATAACCATAATACTCATAACTCATTATATGGAAGAAGCAGCACAGTGCGGTAGAGTGATAGTAATGGATGAAGGAAAGGTACTGCTTGACGACGAGCCTAAGGAGGTCTTTTCTCACATTGAGTTGCTAAAGCAGGTGGGACTGGATGTTCCGCAGGTAACGGAGTTTATCTGGGAACTCAAAAAAAAGGGTGTAAATATTGACACACATATAATCGATGAAGAGGAATGCAGCAGTATACTTTTAAAGCTGCTGTCATAAATGTTAGGAGAATGAATTGGCTATTTTAAAGACTGAGCAGTTGACGTATACTTACAGTCAAGGCTCTCCGTTTGAAAAAACGGCTGTAGACAATGTTGATATAGAGATAGAAGAAGGAGAATTTGTTGGAGTGATCGGGCATACAGGTTCCGGAAAATCCACTCTTGTTCAGCATTTTAACGGTCTTCTTCGTCCTACCTCCGGAAGGGTGCTTCTTGATGGCAAAGACATATGGGAAGACAAGAAAAATATTCGCACGGTGAGATTCAGGGTAGGATTAGTATTTCAATATCCAGAGTATCAGCTTTTCGAGGAAACGGTATACAGAGATATTGCTTTCGGTCCCAGAAATATGGGACTATCCGATGCGGAAATCGACAGCAGAGTTCGCAGCACTGCAATGGCAGTGGGGCTTTCAGATGATATACTTGAAAGATCCCCATTTGAGTTGTCCGGAGGACAGAAAAGAAGAGCTGCTATAGCAGGCGTTCTTGCTATGTATCCCCAGGTACTTATACTGGACGAGCCTACAGCTGGTCTTGACCCGAAGGGACGTGATATGATACTCTCTCAGATCGAGGATTACCACAAGAGATCGGGCTGTACAGTGCTTTTAGTATCTCACAGCATGGAGGATGTTGCAAAGTTCGCAACTAAGATACTTGTAATGAATGAATCCAGGCTGTTTTGTTATGACACTCCTCAGGCTGTTTTCAAACGTTCGGAGGAGATATATGATATGGGACTTTCAGTTCCTCAGATAACAAGGGTATTTGACATAATGAAAAAGCGTGGATTTGACATACATGATGAGATCTATACGGTAAAATATGCAGTAGAGCTGGTAGCAAATGAACTAAGAAAAAAAGGGAGGCTGTGAAGTATATGTTCAGAGACATTACTCTCGGTCAGTATTTTCCGGGAAACAGCATTGTACACAGGCTCGATCCAAGATTTAAGATAATCATGACTGTAATATTTATAGTTACACTTTTTATCGGTCAGAGCGCTGTATCTCTTGAACTGGGCGGTGTATTCTGTGTTATGGCTATTGTGCTTTCAAGAATACCATGGAAGCTTATTCTTAAAAGTCTGAAACCTATAGTTCTTATACTTGTGATCACCTCCCTTCTGAATCTGTTTTTCATTAAGGATGGTTTGCCTGTTTTTGAATGGAGATTTATAAAGATCACAGAAACAGGGATTAATACTTCTGTTTTTATGGTAGTAAGGATCGCACTTCTTATTGCCGGAACTTCGCTGCTTACCTATACCACATCTCCTATTATGCTGACTGATGCAATAGAGAGTCTTCTGTCGCCATTAAAGGCAGTCAGATTTCCGGTACATGATCTGGCTATGATGATGACTATAGCCTTGAGATTTGTTCCCACTCTTATTGAAGAGACCGATAAGATCATGTCAGCTCAGAAGGCAAGGGGAGTAGATTTGGACGGCGGAAAAATAATGGATAGGATCAGATCGGTCGTACCAATAATAATCCCGCTTTTTGTCTCTGCGGTCAGACGTGCCGGAGAGCTTGCTACTGCTATGGAATGCCGTTGTTACAGAGGCGGTGTTGGACGAACTAAAATGCGCAGCCTGAAATTTGGCCCGGCTGATATCATTGCATTGCTGATAAGTATTTATTTTTTGGCTGCTGTGATATTTGTAAATGCAAAACTGTAAGTGAGGTAATATACAATGAGTTCATTGAAACTGCCAAAAAGAAATATACTTCTTTATAACAGAAAAGGTGAAACAAGACTATATCTTTTTCTTGCCTTTCTTATCCCATTTGTTATAATATGGGGAATATTTTCATATTTTCAGATTCATCCATTTGGTGATCAGCAGATACTTGTTACAGACCTCTGGCACCAGTATTTCCCATTTTTCAAAATGGAGCAGCAAAAGCTTCAAAGCGGAGATTCGCTGCTTTATTCCTGGGATACAGGACTTGGAACAAACTTCTTGTCTATAATGTCCTATTATGCTGCAAGTCCTTTGAATCTTCTTTCTGTATTATTTCCTCTGGAAAACTCAAGGGATGCATTAACATTATTTCTCACTGTAAAGATGGGCTGTTCAAGTCTGTTCTTTGCAATATTTCTGAAGCACCATTTCGGAAGAAATGATATTTCAATTACTGCATTCGGTTTATTCTATGCCTTTTCTGATTACATGATGGGTTATTACTGGAACCTTATATGGATGGATACATTTGCTTTACTTCCATTAGTTGTACTTGGAACAGTAAAGCTTGTAAGAGAAGGTAAGTTTAAGCTATATATTATTTCATTAGCATTATCATTGATCTCAAATTTTTATATAGGATTATTTACTTGTATTTTTACAGCTATGATTTTCCTGGCTTCCGTGATAGTTAACTGGAAGAATTATAAATATGCTCTTATAAGACTGGGACAGATAGCCGCTGCTTCTGCATTGGGTATCGGATTAGGTGCTGTTATGCTCCTTCCGGCTTTTTATGCCCTTATGCTTACCAATAGTGCAGATAATACATTCCCTACTGTTATTGAGTATTATGAAGAATGGCTGACAATGATGTCAAACATTATCGGATTCCATGAACCTACTGCTAAGGAGGGACTGCCGAATTTCTATTGCGGAATGTTTTCTGTAATTCTTATGGGAGTTTTCCTGATAAGCAAAAAGATCAAGCTGCGTGAAAAATTTATCACTGTTGCTTATCTTATGTTTATTGTCATAAGCTGCAATATGAATATACTCAACTTTATATGGCATGGCTTTCACTTCACAAATATGCTTCCTTATCGCTTTTCATTTTTATTCTCATTCCTCCTTGCAGCGGCAGCATATCGTGCATTTACAGTCCTTACCGATAAAACAAGTATTATCCATGTAATAGCTATGTCTGTAATGACTATTCTTATTTCCCTTATGTCATATAAAGATCAGCCGGAACAGGCAGTTCTGCTGAGTGCGATTGCTTGTCTTCTTTATGTAGCTATAGTTTTGGTTTATAATTATAAGCTTATCAATAAAAAAGTCATGATGTGGGCTATTGCTCTTGTAAGCTGCGGTGAAATGGGATACAACGCATTTATCGGGGTACAGACAGTTACTACTACCGGATATAACTTTTATCCTAAAAACAATTCAGAAGTTGAAATGCTGCTGCCTAAGAGAGCTGATGAAAAAGAATTTTACCGTACTGAGCTGTGTGATACTTATACGATAAATGATCCTGCATTATATGGTATTAAGGGTATGACTCAGTTTTCATCTACCGCTAATGTAAATGTGACTACATTACTGCGTACTCTTGGTGTTCAGGCATCAGAAGCCGGAAACAGATACCACTATTACCAGTCTACGCCTATAATAAACAGCGTGTTTGATCTAAGATATCTGATCTCACAGGATGGCTATGAAGCAGATACAACTTATTATGATCTTGTTGAGGATGTGAATCAGGTAAAGCTGCTGGAAAACAATTCATGTCTGCCAATTGCATTTGCAGCAGACGGAAGGGTACTTAACTATCAAGGCGGCTCAGAATCTTATGCGGATAATCAGAATGATCTGTTCAAAAGGTTAAGCGGAATGCATGATGATGTGCTCCTGCCTATGAATGTTGCTGATGTAGGTCATAAGGGTCTTGATGTGACAAAAACCAACGAAGGAAAATATGAATTCAAATATAAGGAGCTTGGACATGATAGTGACGAATGCTATCTTAAATATAACTATATAGCAGAACAGGATGGTCCTGTTTATGCTCTGATGCGATTCGATCATATAACTAATTATAAAGTGTATAAGAATGGTGCAACGCTGCATACTATGCCGGATTTTAAATATGATGTGATAGCTGCTATCGGCACATTTAATAAGGGTGATAAGATAACTCTTTATGCAGATGTAGAAAAAGAAACCAGCGGTACAGGAAAGATATTCCTGTATCAGATAAATAAAGCAGCCTTTGACAAGGGTATTCACAAGCTCAGTGATGGAGGATTAAATGTGACCTCCTATGATTCTACACATCTGAACGGTACATTTACTGCTAATAATGACAGTGTGTTCTTCACCACCATCCCTTATGACGGTGGATGGAGCGCTGAGATTGACGGTGAAAAGGCAGAGGTGAAATCTGTAAAAAATGCACTTTGCTGTATTCCGGTAACTGCCGGCACACATGAGATCAGCCTTGTATATTCACCTCCGGGATTTGTTGTCGGTGCTGTTATATCAATAGCTTCACTTATCCTGTTTATAGCTGCATGGTTTGTTTATAACAGATACCGCAAATATCATCCTGTTGCTGAAACTGTAATTGACGATAATGAGATGCTGACTACTTTTGAGGAGGCCGGCAGTGATATTGTAAACGAAAGTATCATAGAAGAGCATTTGCCTGATGATTCTGAAAGCGTAGCTAATGACGTGAAAGATGAGGATCCGGCATACCAAGCATCCGTAGATACCGAATCCGGAAGTGAAAAGAAACAAGAAAACGATACAGAGGACGAAACTAAACACAATGCGTAATCTAAAGGTATTCATGGCGTACAGAGGTACAAATTATCATGGTTATCAGAAACAGGATAATGCTGTGACTGTACAGGAAACAGTTGAAAACGCCTTATCTGTTATACTGAATGAAAAAGTAAGTATGCATGGCTGCTCACGGACTGATACAGGCGTTCATGCCAATAACTATTGTTTTTCGGTAAAAACCGACAGCAAGATACCAACAAAAGGGTTTGTAAGAGGTATGAACGGACAGCTTCCTTTGGATATTTCCATTCTTTCCTGTGAGGATGTGGATGAGGATTTTCATGCAAGATATTCATGCATTGCCAAGGAATACATTTATCTTATTCATAACAGTGAGAGTAAAGATCCATTTTCTACCGATCTGAAGCTTCATTATCGCCGTCCCATTGATGAGCAAAGAGTCCTGAAAGCCGCTAAATACTTTATTGGCACTCATGACTTCGCTGCATTTTGTGCAGATAGTACAGGAAAACTTTCCACTGTGCGTACTATATATGATCTTGATATAGAAATTCATGGGAGTCAGGTAAAACTACTTGTAAAAGGCGACGGTTTTCTGTATAATATGATTAGGATAATTGTCGGGACTCTTCTGATGGTAAATGAAAAGAAGCTTCCTCCCGATGTTATAATTGAGATACTAAGGTCAAAGAACAGGCTGAATGCTGGCATTACTGCTCAGCCTCACGGACTTTATCTTAACAGGGTGTTTTACAAGTGATGTATGACTATCCCTTAGATTACAGGAGAATATACTAAATGGGTACCGAAGAGAACAATAAAGTTAAAAACATAGATATTGTATCACTTAAGAAGAAAAAAAGACGGCGCAGACAAATGCTTAAATATGCGGCATTTCTCGCACTGGTAATTATAGGTGTGATCATCTATGTAAAAAAGGATGACTGGTTTCCGGGGTTTGACAGCTCCAATGCAGTTTTCAAAAGTGTTAAAAGTAATGAGCAGTCTGATAATAATTTTCCTTTGAGCATATCCGGAGGTATAGATTATCAGGTAAAGGATCTGAACGATGATCTTGCAATACTCAGTGATGCATATTTTTATATATACAGCAGTGATGGTGAGCTTTGTGAGGAAAGACAGCATTCATATACCAATGCTATGATGCAGACTTCCGGAAAAACAGCTTTGATATATGAATCAAACGGCGATCATTTCAGAATAGATACCAAGAGAAAAAAGATCTATGAAAAAAAACTGGATAATAAAATACTATTTGCAAGACTAAGCGAAAATGGCAGTGTGGCAGTTGTGACATCAGCTGATACTTTTGCCTGCAAGCTTATGGTATTTAATGATTCAGGTGACGAGATATACAGCCGTGACTGTGTTGAAAGAATAATGGATGTTGATTTCTCAACTGACGGAAAAGGTTGTGTCCTTGCAACTGCCTCTGCTTCAGACGGAGGACTCAGTTCTAAGCTGATATCTGTTTCATTTGACTCGAAGGATGATAACTGGGAATCCCAGACCTTCGATACGCTCTGCCTCAAGGTCTTTTACGGAAAAGAAGGGATATTCATGATAGGGGAGGACAGTTGTGCATATTGCAGCACAGATGGTGGTGTTGATATGACATATGATTATCCAAGTACACTTGTTGACTGGGATCATAATGAAAAAGGTGCAGCTCTGCTGTTCAGGAACGAAGCTAAAAGATGCGGTTATTTCACAACTATAAGCGCAGAAAAGAAAAGTCCCAATGAGAATATTTTTGAGGGATCAACAGCGAAATGTATAAGAATAACAGGTGATAATATTTTTGTAATGAATGACAACGGAATATGCAGATACGGATTTAAAGGCTCAGATGCCACTGAAATATGCAATGAAACAGCATTTGATAAATTTATAGTAATTGATGATTGTATTTTCCTTTTAAGCTATGACCGTATAGATAAAAGGGAATACGAAGAATAGATAATGGAGATAATATATGGGATCTAATTTTTGGTGGGTATTTGATGCGGTGACGATAGCAGCACTTGCCTTATGTATATGCAGGTGTATGAAAAAAGGATTTTCACGGATAATTGTTACTGCCATAGGATGCGTTATCTCTCTGGTGATCGCATGGATTGTAAGTGACAATACATCCGGTCTAATATATGATCATTTTGTAAAGGATAAGAATATCCAGGCAGTTGAGTCTGCTGTAAAAGAATTCAAGCCGGAGGATGCAATAAAGAGTGTTATAGAACAGAATGAGTTTTCCGGAATCTTAAGTAATGAGAAGGTAAAGAATATACTTGGTGATAAAAGGAGTCTTGATGTACTTTATGAATATGCCAACAGTCAGGCAAGCAGTGTTCTGGGTACAAGGGATGAATTCAAGGATGATGTTGTTATAGGATTTGCAAAGCTGTTTGCTGATTCAGTAGGTGTTAGTCTACCGCCCTATGTGGCAAATGAGATCACAGAAAATCTTAGCGGCAACAGGGAGCTTTACATGGAAACGATAGATATGCTTATCAATTCACCTGATAAGGTACCTCAGTTTATTGAGGAAAACTATATCAGAAATATGGCAAAAAAAATAATCAGTTCAGCCATTTTTCTCATAGTATTCTTTGTGCTTATGACTATAATCCTTCTTGTTGCAAGTAAATCCATTGATTTCGGGCTTCTCAACGGATATGACAGACTTGATAAAGCCGCCGGCGCAATACTTGGATTTGTTGCAGGCATAGCTATTGTTATGATAATATCAATGGCAGTAAAAATAATGGTAAACATGGAGGATAATGAAAATTCCTTCATTAGTATGAATACAATAGAAAAAACAGTGCTTTTCAGGCATTTCTATAATTTCCTGAAATAAATGCGTTAGCAGAAAGGTGAGTACAAAATATGGTATTATGCAGCAGATGCAAAAAAAGACCTGCAGTGGTATTTATTACTTCAATGCATGGTAACGAAAAGAAAAATGAGGGACTTTGCATGGTTTGCGCAAAGGAGTCCAACATACCTCAGATATCTGAGTATATGCAGCAAATGGGTATTACAGATGAAGATCTGGAACAAATGTCAGATCAGATGATGGAGCTTTTGGACGGTGATGGATTTGAAATGGGTGGGGCTGATACCCTTCCTCCTTATCTTCAGCAGATATTTGATAATACGGGACTAAGTGAAAAATTCAAGCAATCAAAAAAGGAGGACTCTTCAGAATCCGAAAAAGAAAAGCACTCTTTCTTCGGACATTCACGATCTGAAAAAAATGATAAGAAGAAAAAGAAAAAGGAATTGAAATTTCTGGATAACTACTGCACTAATTTAAATAAACGTGCAGAAGAAGGTCAACTGGATAATATAGTAGGTCGTGATAAGGAGATATCAAGAGTTGTTCAGATACTTTCAAGAAGACAGAAAAACAATCCTTGCCTTATTGGTGAACCCGGTGTTGGTAAAACAGCTATAGCTGAGGGCATAGCTCAAAGAATTGTTTCCGGTAATGTACCCTTTAACCTTACAGATAAAAAAGTTTACCTGCTCGATCTGACATCTCTTGTTGCAGGAACACAGTTCAGGGGACAGTTTGAGGGCAGAGTAAAGGGTCTTGTAAATGAAGTTAAGTCTGAAGGAAATATAATACTGTTTATTGATGAGGTACATAATTTAGTCGGTACAGGTGATTCTGAGGGTGCCATGAACGCTGCCAATATACTAAAGCCTGCCCTTTCAAGAGGAGAGGTACAGGTAATAGGTGCCACTACCTTCGGCGAATACAGAAAATACATAGAAAAGGACAGTGCGCTTGAAAGACGTTTTCAGCCTGTTACAGTAAATGAACCAACTATAGACGATACAGTTGAGGTTCTGAAGGGAATAAAGAAATACTATGAAGCCTTTCACAAGGTTCATATCAGTGACGAGTTAGTGAAAATGTGTGCTGTGTTATCAGAAAGATACATTCAGGATAGGTTTTTGCCTGACAAAGCTATTGATCTTCTTGATGAAAGCTGTGCCTGCACCTGTATCAGAACACCTGAGCTTGCAAAGCATGATGAAGCATCAAAGAATCTTAAAACACTGCTTGACATGGAAAAATCTATGGAAGAGGAAAATGAACCTAATTATGAAGCTTTGGCAAAGGTGAAGGAAGATATTGCACGTGTAAGAAGTGAAATGATCGAGCTTGAAAAAGTGACTTCAAATATACAGGTCACTGAACAAGATATGGCAAAAGTGATTGAATTGTGGACAGGAATACCTTCAAATAAGATAGCTGAGTCGGAATTTACAAAAATGGCTCATTTGTCTGACAATCTAAAAAAGCATATTGTTGGTCAGGATGAAGCAGTGAAGCTATTGTCTGAGGGAATAAAAAGGACCCGTGTACAGCTTAGCAAACGTAGAAGACCTGCATCGTTTATTTTTGTAGGTCCCACCGGTGTGGGTAAGACAGAGCTGGTAAAAGTTCTTTCAAATGAGCTTTTTGACTCAGCAGATCCGTTGATCCGTCTTGACATGACAGAGTATATGGAAAAGCACTCTGTTGCAAGAATGATAGGTTCTCCTCCGGGATATGTAGGATATGATGAAGCAGGTCAGTTGACTGAAAAGGTGCGCCGTCATCCGTATTCAGTTGTACTTTTTGACGAGATCGAAAAGGCTCATCCAGACGTAATGAATATTCTAATGCAGATACTCGATGAAGGTAAAATAAATGATGCACAAGGCAGAACGGTCAATTTTGAGAATACTATAATATGCATGACCTCAAATGCCGGCTCAACAGATAAATCAACGGGACTTGGTTTCAATAAATCAGCCGAAGAGATATCCAAGGACAGGGCAATGAAATCTCTAAAAGAATTTCTGCGTCCCGAATTTATCAGCCGTATTGATGAGATAGTAGTATTCAGACCTCTTGAAAAGACTGATTTTGAACGTATTGCTTCACTGATGCTGGATGAGATGAAGGAACCTCTCAGTGAAAAGAATATACAGCTCAGTTATGACGATAGTGCACTTTCACTCATTGCTGAAAGAGCTTTCGGTAAGACTTACGGAGCACGAGATATACGTCGTGTTATTCGTCAGGATATAGAAAACAAGATCGCCGATATAATCATTGAAAATTCAGGTACAGTTGCAGGTATCGGTGTTTCAGCAGAAAATGATGAACTTATAGTTAAAAAGGCACTTTGATAATACAGCATATATAAAAATAACAGGCTCTGCGAAAAAATTTCTGTAAATTCAAAAACTGTGATAAAAACGTTATTATTGGAGCGACTGTAAAAAGCCGCTCCGTTTTTT
>CACZQG010000359.1 GCA_902783235.1 uncultured Ruminococcus sp. | reverse complement strand
GCATTACGAATTACGCATTAATAGGCGTCACATTAGTAAACAGTTTATTAAAAACTGACTGCTTATCTGACGCACGAGCTTTGTATGGTATTGCAAAAAAACAAGGAGATGAGGATATGGCTCTTGACGGAGCATTTCTTCTGTCTGTAAGAAGAGAGCTGGAATGTCTTACAGACGGAAGGATAGATAAAATATACCAGCCATCACGGGATGAGGTGATAATAGCCATAAGGACCCACAGCGGTATTCGCAGACTGCTTATCAATGCTTCTGCCGGAAGTGCAAGAGTGCATATCACCAATACTGCCCCGGATAATCCCTTAAAGCCGCCTATGTTCTGTATGCTGCTGAGAAAGCATCTTGGGGGCGGCAGGCTTATGGGTATACGTCAGGATGGATTGGAGAGAATACTGTATTTTGATTTTGACTGCATGAATGAGCTGGGGGATATAGTGAATATCACTCTTGCCTGTGAGATAATGGGGAAGTACTCGAACCTCATAGTCATAGACCACAACGGGAAGATAATAGACAGCATACGCCGTGTAGATGAGGATATGTCCAGGGAAAGGCTTATACTCCCGGGTATGGATTATCATACCCCCCCAAGAGATGACCGCATCTCCTTTGTCCACGCAGAGGAGAGAGCTGTAAGAGAGACTCTTGACAGACTGCCTGAAAAGGAGCTTTCAAAGGCTCTTATCTCTGCCTTTGAGGGAATATCACCTATACTGGCAAGGGAATGGACCTTCCGTGCAGGAAACGGAAAAGAGCTTTACGGCGGAAGGCTGAATGATCTTGAAAAGGGAAATCTGTTTTCCGCTATTATGAGCTCAAAGGATATGCTTTTATCGGGGAAATGTGAGTATACTATCACAGCCCTGGAGGACGGCACCTTAAAGGATTTTTCCTTTATTGATATAACTCAGTACGGTTCACTTATGAAAACACGGAAATATGATTCAGCCTGCGGAGTACTGGATCATTTCTTTGATGAGCGTGACAGGACCGCAAGACTGAAGCAGCGTGCCAACGATCTTTTCAGGACCCTTACAAATCTTTCCGAGCGTATTACCAAGCGTATCTCCAACCAGAAAAACGAGCTTGCTGACTGCGCCAGAAAGGATACCATGAAGCTGTACGGGGATCTTTTGTCCGCAAATATGTATAGGTTTGAAAAGGGCGCTCACTCAGTGACGGTGGAAAACTTTTACCGGGAGGATTGTCCGCAGATAGAGATAAAGCTTGATCCAAGACTTACTCCGGCTAAAAACTCCCAGAAGTATTATTCCGAATACAGAAAGGCTGTTACTGCTGAAAAGAAGCTTGCCGAGCAGATAGAGATAGGCGAAAGGGAACTGAAATACATCGACAGCGTTTATGAGTCCCTGACCCGTGCGGTGACGGAAAATGAGGTAAATGAGCTTAGACTGGAGCTGGCAGAGCAGGGCTATATCAAAGCGGCAAGGCTGAAAACAAAGCCGCCTAAGTCCGCACCTCCCATAGAGTACCTTTCCTCCCAGGGGTACAGGATATTCGTGGGCAGAAACAACAAGCAGAATGATAAGCTGACCCTTAAAACGGCAGCCAAAACAGATATATGGCTCCACACTCACGATATCCCCGGCTCTCATGTTATTATCGAAGCCCACGGCGGCGAAGTGCCCATGCAGACAATAGAGGAGGCGGCTATGCTGGCGGCCTTTAACAGCAAGGCAAAAAGCTCGGCACAGGTGCCGGTGGACTACTGCAATGTTAAATTTGTAAAGAAGCCGGTGGGAGCAAAACCGGGAATGGTGATATTCACGAATAATAAAACCCTGTACGTCACTCCCGACAGAGAAATGGAGGAGAAACTCAGAAAATGAAGCTCACATCCGAATTTTTCCATAGGGACTGCTTAGATGCCGCTCCCGACTTGGTGGGCAAGGTGATAGTGCGGACGCTGAACGACGGTACGGAGATACGCCTTCGCATTACCGAAACGGAAGCCTACAGGGGCGAGGAGGACAAGGGGTGTCATGCTTCAAAGGGCAGGACACCCAGGACGGAAATGCTCTACCGTGAAAGCGGTCTTATTTATGTATACCTGTGCTACGGGGTACACTACATGATGAATATTATTACCGGAGAAAAGGAACAGCCCCAGGGTATACTTATCCGTGCCTGCGAGGGAAAGTATAACGGTCCGGGAAAGCTGACCAAGGCTTTGCAGATAGACAAGTCCTTCAACGGCGAGTGCATTGAAAATAATCCGAGAATATACATCGAGGATGACGGCGTGAAACCTGAGATACGAACCGATAAGCGTGTTGGCATCGACTACGCAGGGGAGGAGTGGGCAGCCAAGCCGTGGAGGTTTATTCTGGATGAGGAATAGGGCATACAAATCGGTATTAATAATCCTTATTTGGGATTTGCTTTTTGCTCTTGTATCCCATGATGCTCTATTTATTTTGTTAGTTCTTGCATTGGAATTTCTTATTCTTATTGCTTACATGGCGTTCTATTAGTTTTGTTGGTTCATGTTTTGGAATATTTTTATATTGCATTCGTATGGTTTTACTTTTTATGATAGTTAATGTTTCGGCATTTCTTTATGATTCGATAAAGAAACGCCGGCAAAGAAAGCGAAAAATT
>CACZQG010000358.1 GCA_902783235.1 uncultured Ruminococcus sp. | reverse complement strand
TGTTACCTGAGGTGCATCAATAACAGCTATCTTGGTTATTGTTGCCGTACCTGAGTATATACCAAAGCAGATGTGCTCGGGCTGAGTTGATGCCGACCATTTTTGCTTCAGTTCATCTACCGAGAAGTAAGCGATGCCGTCCTTTACCTCATAGGGATCCAGATCGGTCCAGTTTTTCCATGAGCCGTCCATCATAGCAGCTTTAAGTGTTTCGCCGCCTGTGTAAGCTACTGCAAATTCCTTACCTTCAAATTCAGAAAAACTGAAATTGAAATTTTCGGAGAAGTTTACTTCTGTACTTGTATCAAGGCTGTAGCTGCTTCCCAGCACCTTGCCGGAATCTATATCAGCATGAGTAAAGCCGGGGGCGATACCATCTGAGCCAAAAGCTATACTGCTTGAATTGTAGGAGCTGATAAGCTTATCTGCCACCTGGCTGCTTCCCTCATACCAGGAAAGAGCAGTTCTGTTGAAATAGCCGTGGGCTTCGGAAGGATCTGTGGGATTTGAGATAACATTGTTGTCCCAGAGAACAATAGGCATACCGTAAGATTTAGCAAGCTTTGCATATTCATCAGCCCATTTAACTCTTGCCTCGGTATTGTCGTAGTTTGAGGCACTCATTTCACCGATGACAACAGGGATATGGTTGGAAATAAACTTGTTTCTTACATTTTTAAGTATAGATGTAAGCTCTGCCTTATAAGCATCTGTGAAGCTGTCATGGGCGCCTGTCTTATCCATTACAAATGAATAGGGGGAATAAGCGTGTACGGATACAGCAATGTGATCATCATCAGGCACCTGAAGTGAACCGTAAATACTGGGATCTGAGGATGCACAGTAGGATGGGATCATAAGAAGTCTTGTCTGACTGTATTTGGACTCAACTCCTCTTACTGTCTTGACAAAATCAGCATCCAGCTTGTTGATTATTTCCTTATCCTGTGCAGTAGCACCCCACCATTCTCTTGTGGTGCCTGCTGCTCTTGGCTCGTTCATGCCTTCAAATATAAGGTGCTGATCATAATCTGCAAAGTAAGCAGCGATCTGTGACCAGAGCTTTGTGAGCTTATTGGACATATCGTCGTAAGCTGTGTCAAAATCCTTTCTGTTTATCCATTCCTCATGATGAACATTCAGAATAACATACATATCATTTTTGTAGCAGTAGTCAACGATCTCTTTTACTCTTGCAAGATAGTCATCGTCGATGTTGAAATCGCCGTCAACGTGCTGATACCATGTTGTAGGTATCCTGACTGTGTTAAAGCCCTTTTCTTTTACTGCATCGATCATTGCCTGTGTAGTTACAGGCTGTCCCCAGGCAGTTTCGGTCTGGCTGGGAGTGGGGTCGGAAATTGCAGTGGTAGAATCCATGGTATTTCCCAGATTCCAGCCCACGTTCATTTCCTTTGTGATCTGAAATGCTGTTCTGTCGGAAAGCTCAGCAGCTTTAACAGATCTGTCGAAGAGCTGTATGCCGCTGAATCCGAAGCAGGCAACAGCACAGGCAGTACTTGTTACCAGTGCCGCCATTTTTTTTGTGAAGTTCATTTTGATCTTCCTCCTTTAATAATGACTATGTGCCTTGCAGCTGTGAAGGCTTATGCCGTCTCACAGCATACAGGCAGTTTTATAAGGATAACAGCGCACACTCATCCTTATATCTGCCTTCTATTTTACAACAAAATTCCTGAGATGTCAAGAGATTTTGTTGGCAATCACGAAAAAAAATTCTGTTTGGTTCATGTTTATCTCAAATAAGGCTTCCCGGGATACGTGTGTATCATAAAAATACAAAAAAAAACGCCTTCGGGGATTGATTTTGTGTATGTATCATGGTATAATTATTATAATAGCCATAAAGAGCAAAGCACCCGGGACGGCTGCATCTGTTGCAGCATGACCCTGTGGAATAATATTGATGTCCCAATTAAATCTTGAAGATTTATGCGAAGAATAAATGCTGAAATTCGTAGTATGTTCAACAGCGATTATTCCGGTGCCATAGGATAAATCTTTTTTGTTATATTGGACAAAGCTATTGACTTTTTGTCATGTAAATGGTATAATTATAATATTGGAAATGTTGGAGATTTTGGAAATATAAGATTAAAGATGATAATAATTATTATTTACAGGAGGTAATATCTATGAAGTTTAAAAAGCTGACAGCTGCTTTATCGGCTATTGCTGTTGCCGCATCAATGAATGTTTCCCTATTGACAGTGGGTGCAGCTGATGAGGAGCTTCCTCAGTATGAGCTGAAAATAGGAGAGGTCACAGAAGCTGAGGATCTGGTAGACAGCTCCGCAGTATGGAAGGAAGGCATTTATGAAACAAAGCTTCCCGGCTATTCCGGCGAAGGCTTTATCTATATGACAGCTTCACCCTATGCTTTCAAGGTGGACGCTCCGGCTGACGGAATGTATGATCTGTCCATCAGATATGTGCAGATACTGGGCAACGGTGAATCAAGACAGGGCTCTTTTGAAGTAAATGGCGTGAAATATACTACTCAGTTTGCTTATACAAAGGAATGGACTGACAAGGATGTAGCCAAGATAAGACTTCATAAGGGTATGAATACTATCAGACTTACCTGTGAATACGGCTATTCAGCATATGATACCATTACCATCAAGGAGGCTGATTTCCCCAGTCTGGAGATCGCAGACGATACTCCCTGTGACGGTGATGCTATTTCCCAGGCAAAGGGTCTTATGAAATACTTAAAGAGCGTTTACGGTAAGAATATCCTGTCAGGTCAGCAGACTATATATGGCGGCGGACATGGTGTAAATACTACTATCCGTTATGATGCAGCTGCTGATAAGTGCGTGGATCAGGAGGGTAATGTATATACCTTTAGTCCTGAGGACAAGGGCGAATACAACAATGAAACGGTTGTATGGCACTGTACAGGTGCAGATGGTCAGGTGTACAGCTATGATACACAAAACAGAGGCTATAAGTACAACGAGTATGACCGTGAGCTTAAATATATCAAGGAAACCACCGGTGATATGCCTGCTATACAGGGCTTTGATTTTGGCGCAAACTGTCCCTGCTACCAGTGGGATGACGGCGTTGTAGAGAGAATGATAGACTGGACTAACAACAAGAACGGTATCTGTACCGCTTCATGGCACATCAATGTTCCCCAGTCGCTTTCTGATTACACACTGGGTGAACCTCTTGATTTCTCAAAGACCACTTACAGCGAGAAAACAGATTTCAGCCCCTCAAATGCATATACAAAGGGTACTTCCGAATATGATTACTGGCAGCTTTGCAAAAAGAATCTGGCGGAGCAGCTTCTGAGGCTGCAGGATGCAGGAGTTCCCGTTATATTCCGTCCTCTTCATGAGGCAGAGGGCAACCCCGGAACAATGCCCGGTGACGGTAAGGGCTCATGGTTCTGGTGGGGCAAGGAAGGCGCTGAGGTCTATAAGACTCTGTGGAAGGATCTTTACAAGACACTGACTGAGGATTATGGTATCCACAACCTTATCTGGGAGCAGAACCTGTATGCATGGTCGGATGATTCCGCACTTTGGTACACCGGTGACGATTATGTTGACCTGGTAGGCTTTGATAAATACAATACTCAGTACAATCGTCATGACGGCAAGACCTCCGGTCCAAACCTTGATGCAGAATCCGGTATTTTCTGGCAGCTTTACAAGCACGTAAAGGGCAAAAAAATGGTTGCAATGCCTGAGAATGACTCTATACCATCATTGGATAACCTCCAGATAGAAAATGCAGCATGGCTGTATTTCTGTCCCTGGTATGATGAGGAAAATGACCCTAAATTCCTCTCAGGTGAAAACTATCAGGATTTTGACGAATACAAGAAGCTTTATCAGAGTGATTATTGTGTGACACTTTCCGAGCTTCCCGATAACTGGCTGTCCTATGACGGCAGTGAGCCTGCACCGGTTATAGATTTCATACCCGGTGATGTTACAGGAGATAAGAAGGTAAATGTATTTGACTTTATTGCTATAAAAAACAATATTGTGGGTTCAATGGGTCTGGATGGTATGCCTGCTCCTCATGCTTTTGCAGCTGATGTTGACGGCAGCGGTACACTGGGACTCAATGATGCAGTGCTGCTCTCCAAGTTCCTTACCGGACAGAACGCAAAGCTCACCTATTACAAAGGATAATAATATTTTACTAATTCCTCTTAAATAAACACAGCAAAAGCAGAGTTTTATACTCTGCTTTTGCTATATAGCGTGTAATACCTATCGCTGCTTTCCCGGGTCTATGGCATAAATTATGGTGAAGAAAAGGGCAAGGGAAAAGCTTTTGCGGAGCGTTTTGATCGGATATCAGTATAAAAAGGGCTGACAATTCATGTCAGCCCGGTATTGTTTTGTTATCACTGTGTTATCTGTTTATCAGCCGCCTATGAGCCACTTGTACATACCCTCGTACTGCATAGCGGAGCTGTTCCAGGAGAAGTCAGCCTCCATACCACGCTTAACTATCTTGTTCCAGTTATCTCTGTAATTGAAGAATACAGATTTAGCGTAGTTTATGACATTGAGCATATCATCTGCGTTATAGTTGGTGAAGGAGAAGCCTGTACCGTAGTTTTCAAATTCGTTATAGGGAACTACAGTATCCTTCAAGCCGCCTGTCTCACGAACAATGGGTACTGTGCCATATCGCAGGGATATAAGCTGAGTAAGACCGCAGGGCTCAAATCTTGATGGAACCAGCATAGCATCAGCTGCTGCATAGATCCTGTGTGCTCTTTCATCGTTAAAGTAAATATTGGCAGAAACTCTGTCAGGGTATTTCCACTGGAAGTGTCTGAATACGTTTTCATATCTTGCTTCTCCCGTACCCAGTACCACAAACTGCGTAAATTCATCTGCAATGCGTTCTATCATATTGTTTACCAGATCCAGACCCTTCTGATCTGTAAGACGTGATATGATTGCGATAATGAATTTATGGTCATCCTGGGGAAGACCCAGTTCTTCCTGTAAACGCAGCTTATTTTCACGTTTTCCTTCAACAAAATCATCTATTGAGTATTTCTGATAGATCTTGTCATCATTCTGAGGATCGTATACCTTATAGTCTATGCCGTTGAGGATACCCCTTAGCTGCAAATGTCTTGCTCTGAGAAGTCCGTCCAGACCCTCGCCATAATAAGGAGTCTGTATTTCATAGGCGTAGGTATTGCTTACAGTGGTGATATAATCTGCATAGACCATACCGCCCTTGAGCATATTTGCATCCTTTTTGTATTCCAGTTTGTCCGGAGTGAAGATATCATCCGGGAGATTTGTGAACTTCTTGAATGTTTTGATATCCCATATGCCCTGGAATTTCAGGTTATGGATAGTCATAACTGTTTTAGTGCCCCAGTAGAAAGGATTGTCTTTATACAGGGTTTTCAGGAATATGGGTATAAGACCTGTCTGCCAGTCATGGCAGTGGATTATATCCGGCTTGAAATCTATGACAGGCATAATGGCAAGGACGGCTTTAGAGAAAAACACAAACTTTTCAATATCGTAAAGAGTGGAGCCGTATGGGGTATCTACTTTGAAGTAGTCTTCGTTATCTACAAAGTAGTAGGTTATGCCTTCATATTCATATTCCATGATACCGACATGAGCCTGAAAATTCATCTGACCCATATCCATATAAAAATGGTGTACATAATGGAAATTGCCTCTGTATTCCCATGGGATACAGGTATAGCTGGGAATAATGACTCTGACATCAAATTCATCCTTGTTGAACATTTTGGGTAGTGCGCCCACAACATCGGCAAGACCGCCTGTTTTTATAAATGGTACGCACTCGGAAGCTGCAAATAATATTTTTCTCATATTTGTAATACTCCTTTTGCTTTTTCCATGCAGCGCAGAACATTGTCT
>CACZQG010000357.1 GCA_902783235.1 uncultured Ruminococcus sp. | reverse complement strand
GCTGTTGGCGTTATATTCCTGCTTATAAGAGTATTTGGAATTAAGATACCACTGAAGCCGTTTTTCATCGCTACCAGTGTACTCATGGCTGTAATGTCCATAGCCTTCCTGGGATCAGGTATGTGGGAGCTGTTTATGGACGGCGGTCTTGCAGAGTCAATAGGAGGTTGGGTAGGCGACCTGGCAGGTACTATACCCTCTCTGGATTGGATGTCAGGCAGTGATGTCCTTGACTTCCTGGGTATACATCCCACATGGATCACCCTCGGACCTCAGATAATACTGCTGATAATAACAATTATCACATTTATACTTTGGCTTAGAAAAGGCTCAAAGCAGAAAAAAGCATAAGGTAATAATTCGTCTGAATATCCCGTAATTCAGAACGATTATTCGATCTCATGTATTGCAGGTCATGGTAGTTTCTTCCGTTATGCGGCAAATGATACATGAGAATATAGAAACTAAAGCAAACCTATTGTTTTGGGAGGAATAACAATGAAGAACAGATTTAAAGTAACAGCCCTGGCTCTTACAGCTATGATCGCTGCACTTTCAATGACAGCTTGCGGCGATGATAGCAAGTCAAGCAGCAGCTCCAGCAGTGAAGCAGCAAGCAGCAGTGAATCAGAGAGCAGTCAGGCAGCAGGTCAGGTATCAGCTGAGGAGCCTGCAGATGATGGTGAGGATCTTGGCTTTACTGAGGTAGAGATATTCTCCGGTGTTGAAAAGGAGTTTTTAAATCTTAATGCAGTTTACTTCCAGCCTGTTGATATGACCGGCGGATATAAGGCAGAGGATTATGACTGCCACCTGGAGCTTGATGTTTCAGCTCTTCAGAACGGTCTTGGCTACGGTACAGGTGACTGGGTGCCTTATCTTACTGTAAATTATGAAGTAACAAAGAATGACAGCGGTGCCAAGGTAAGTGAAGGTACATTTATGCCTATGGCTGCTTCCGATGGTCCTCACTATGGTGCTAATATCAAGATGGATGGTGATGGTCTTTACACAGTTAAGTTTACTGTTAAGTTCCCTGATTCCAGTACATATCTTATCCATACAGACAATACAGGTCCCGAGACTCATGATTTCCCTGCTGCTATTGAATATACATATGATAAGTGGCAGTTCACAAATGGAGCATGGGCAGAATAATTTCTTAAAAAACTTGAAGTTTACGGGGCTTCATCAATGCTTAACAACGGTTCGGGCAGGCAATGCTTTGCCCGGATCGTATTTGTTTTTTATAAACGATTTATATATGATGTGTAATTTTTGAATAATTTGTTTAAAAATTGCATTTATACTTACTATTTGAATAAAGGTGAAATAATGCTTACATATCTTATTAATGTTACAGGTGATATGTTTACTGCTGCACTTGTTATTGGCGTGATATTCTCATTTACTGAGAGATTCAAAGCGGAGCTGTGCAGAAATATCCTTCGTGTCAGTTTGCTGTTGGGTATCATTGCCGCCGGTATCAGATCATTTATTACCAATACAAGACGTTTAGTCGGCGGCTGGAAGGTGGGAATGTACGGCTACGCTGCAACAGTCATTCTTTTTGTACTTCTGATCGCAGGCTATATCCTGTATGTCTTGACTGTTAGGAAAGGGAAAGCTGTCAATGGAAGAACTCTGTATATCCCTGAGATCATATTGTCTTCCGTTACAGGGCTTATTGTTATTGCATATCTTTATAATGCCCTCCCAAATGTATTTGTATATCCCTTCAAATTTGATACCGGGGGCAATGGATTTTTATCCTCTGATTATCTGCTGCGGCTTGGGGGATATATTCTTGGTATAATCGTTTGTGTCACAGCCGGTATTTCAGCATACAAGCTGCTTGGTGTGGCAGTAAAAAAAGGATTCTGCAAGATCGCAGACTGCTATTTTCTCATCTTCAATATACTGTATACCTTTTACAGCTTTGCAAAGCTTATGCTGGTTCTTATCCCCAGAAAAATAATAAGCAGTACTGTTCTGTTTGATTTTGCAGCGCAGAGCAATAATAAGGCACACTATTATACTTATGCTGCATTCCTGCTTCTTGCAGGTCTTGCGGTAATGATCTGGGTAGGCTCGTACAACTCAAAGGAAGAGTATTCTACTAATGCCCAGCACAGAAAGCAAAAGGCAGTCTGGAGAACAGGTAAAAGATATTCTGTTGTTATGACAATATGCTGCATATGTTCTGTTCTTTGCGCCACCTTGTTTGTGGAATTGAATAAGGAGGTCATCAGAGAAGCACCTGTGGAAGAGCCGGAGATAATCAAGGATGCATCGGGCAATGATCTTACATTGAGAGTGCCTCTTGAGCGGGTCACTGACGGGCATCTTCATCGTTTCGGATACCAGACAGATGAAAGTCTTGTCAGGTTTATTGTGGTTTTAAAGCAGGAAAATACCAACAATTACGGTATAGGACTTGATGCCTGTGAGATCTGCGGTGAAGCAGGCTATTATGAAAACAGTGACGACCAGGTAGTATGTAAAAAATGCGGGGTTGTAATGAATAAAACTACTATAGGTATGAAGGGTGGCTGCAACCCGATAATAATAGATTATGATATGGACGAAGATGCAATTACAGTACCTGTTGCTGAAATGGAGAAAAATAAGGATAAATTCAGAAATTGACCTTCGGAGGAGGAAAAAATGTTTTTTCGTATGGTAAGGGGCACATTTGTGCGCCAGTGGAAAAAGCTGCTTATGATCGCACTTACAGTGGCTTTGGGTGCGTCTATCGCAACAGCCATGCTGAATGTTATGCTGGATGTAGGCGATAAGATAAATGAGGAACTAAAGACCTATGGTTCCAACATTACTGTAATACCTCAATCGGAGGCTGTAATGAATAAGCTTTATGATGTGGAAAACGGTGAAACACAGGATGAGTTTCTGAATGAGGACAAGCTGGGAGAGCTTTTGACCATATTCTGGGCAAACAATATTACTGATTTTGCCCCGGAAACTGATGCTCAGGTCTTACTTGACGGAAATGAGGTCAAGGTGGTCGGCAGCTGGTTTGCACACCATTTTGAATATGAGAAAAAAGGTACAACATATACCCGTGATACAGGGCTTATTAATCTGCGAAGCTGGTGGGACATTAAGGATGGTCAGTGGATGGATGAATCCGCCAGCGACAGTGACAGATATGCGATGGTAGGATGTCAGCTGGCAGATAAAAACAATATCTCCGCAGGGGATAGTATTACCCTGAAAGGAAGCCGTGGAGAGGAGGTGCTTACAGTCAGTGGAATATATGAATCCGGCGATGACGAGGATGAGTATATCTATACTACCTTGTCAGCTGCTCAGCGATTGACAGGTACTCAGGGACTGCTGAAAAAAATTGAAGTCAGTGCCATCACATCACCGGAGGATGAACTGGCGGTGAAGGCTGCAAGAGATCCCTCTCTTTTATCGGGGGATGAATATGATCTGTGGTACTGTACAGCATATGTAAGCTCCATTTGCTTCCAGATACAGGAGGCAATCCCGGAGGCATCAGCTACAGCAGTAAGACAGATCGCTGATTCAGAGGGTAAAATACTTGAAAAAACTGAGCTGCTGATGACTCTTATAACAGTTCTCAGTCTTATAGGTGCAGCATTGGGAATATCCAATCTTGTTACCTCCGGAGTAATGGAACGTTCTATAGAGCTTACACTTCTTAAAGCAGTAGGAGCAAAAAACGGACAGGTAACATTCCTGGTCCTGACTGAGGTAATGGCTACTGCGGTGGTTGGTACTGCGGTGGGTTATCTTATGGGATATGTATTTGCACAGATAATCGGTGAGACAGTTTTCAACTCTGCAATTGAGATGAATGGTATGGCTGCATTTATTGTTGCAGTACTGATACTGTTTGTGACACTTCTGGGAAGTATTCCTGCAATACGTCTTCTTCTTAGGTTAAAGCCCTCCGAAGTGCTTCACGGCGGACACTAAAAGGGGGCTGAGATATATGAATAAAAAGACACTTATGTTTTTCAGAATGGTAGCTGCATCCTTTATAAGGCGGCGATCGAGAATGCTCATAGCTTTGTTTGCGGTCATAATCGGTGCTACTATATTGTCCGGGCTTGTTATGATATATTATGATGTTCCTCGTCAGATGAGTACGCAGTTCAGAAGCTATGGTGCAAATCTTATCCTTACCCCCTCGGAGGAGGAAAGCATTTCAAGTGAGGAATTGGAAAAAAGCATTTCACTTATCCCGGAAAATGAGCTGGAGGGCTATACCCCATATCGTTACGAGAACAGTAAAATACACAATATGCCTGTCACTTTTGCAGGAATAGATTTTGAGTCAGTGACAAAAACAAGCCCATATTGGCATATAAGCGGTGAAATGCCGCAAAACGACGGTGAAGCTCTTGTAGGAGCAAAGGTCGCTGAAAAGCTGGGACTTAAAACAGGGGAGAGCGTATCAGCTGAAAACTCATTTGAGATCACACCGGATACAGATATCTCACTTATTCCCGAATATGAAATATTTGAAGACCCGGAAACAGGTGAAAAGCACTGTGACCATTCTCTTGATATCAGCATTACAGGTATCCTTGAAACAGGAGGCTCGGAAGAGGAATATATCTATGTGACATATAAGGATGTGGAATACCTTTCCCTTACAAAAAGGGGATATGATATAGTTGAGGTCAGTGCTGCGGCAATGCAGGATACTCTTAAATCTTACACCAAAAGGATCAGTGATGATGTAGAGGGCGTATCTGCCAGACTTGTAAAGAGAGTAACAGCTTCTGAAAGCACAGTTCTTGACAAGCTTCAGTCACTGGTGTTTATAGTTACCGCAGTAGTTCTTGTGCTCACTATGATATGTGTTGCAACAACAATGACAGCGGTCATAACCGAACGGCGTAAGGAGATAGGTCTGAGAAAATCGCTGGGTGCATATAATTCGGATATTATTGTGGAATTTATGTGTGAAGGACTGTTTCTTGGAGGAGCAGGA
This sequence comes from uncultured Ruminococcus sp., assembly GCA_902783235.1. Taxonomy (GTDB): domain Bacteria; phylum Bacillota; class Clostridia; order Oscillospirales; family Ruminococcaceae; genus Porcipelethomonas. Next base: position 7,118 of record CACZQG010000357.1, on the reverse strand, counting down.
GGTATATTAGGTTCGGTGCTGGGCTATGTATTCGCACAGCTGGTAAGTATGAATGTGTTCAGCACATCCATAACCTTCCGACCCCTGCTGATACCCATAACCATTGCAGCATCGGTTCTGGTCACGGGTCTTGCCTGCCTGATACCCATACGAAGTGCGGTAGATGTAGATCCGGCTTTAGTACTCAAAGGTGAATAAGGAGAAAACGATATGAGCTTATTGGAACTTAAAAATGTATCTAAAATATACGGAGAGCTTAATGCCCTTGATAATGTGAGTCTGAAAATTGACAAGGGAGAATGGCTGGCAATAATGGGACCTTCCGGCTCGGGAAAAAGTACCATGATGAATATAATCGGCTGCCTGGACAAGCCGTCAAAGGGACAGGTACTGTTTGACGGAAAGGATATATCCAAGGAGAGCAGACGAAAGCTGACAGAATTTCATCGTGATAAGATCGGACTGGTTTTCCAGCAGTTTCATCTTATCAATTACCTGAATGCGGTAGAAAATGTTATGGTGGCGCAGTACTATCATAGTATGCCTGATGAAAAGGAAGCCTTGGAGGCTTTGGAGCGAGTTGGTTTAAAAGAGCGTGCGAAGCATCTTCCCAGTCAGCTTTCAGGCGGCGAACAGCAGCGTGTATGCATTGCCAGAGCGCTTATCAATTCTCCTGAGCTTATTCTGGCAGATGAGCCTACGGGAAATCTTGATGAAGCAAATGAGAATATAGTTCTTGATATATTCAAGCGTCTTCATAAGGAGGGCACCAGTCTGATAGTAGTTACTCATGACCCGGAGGTAGGAGAGGAAGCTCAGAGGATAGTTCGTCTTGAGCACGGACATATATCCTCGGATATAAGAAACGAAAAGTTTTCGGAGGGATGAAAATGAAAAAAAATGCTGTTTATCCGGTATTTGCTGTATTGCTGACCGGTGCTGCACTGATGACTGCCTGCTCAGCAGATAATAGCAGTAAAAACTATAAGGACGGTACATATACGGGAAAAAGTGCTGTGTATGATGGTGATGAAAGCGGCAATGGAGCAGGCTATGGCGAGGTGGAGCTGACCATTGAAGGAGGCAGTATATCCTCGTGTACGTTTAAAATGTATGAGACTGACGGTAAAATTAAGGATGAAAGCTACGGATCCGATCTGTCCAAGGAAAACAGGTTAAAGGCTCAGAAGGCAGTGCAGTCTGCTGAAAAATATGCGGATATGCTCGTAAAAAAAGGCAGTATTGATGATGTGGATGTTATAACAGGTGCCACCATATCTCATAATGAGTTTGTTGAAGCAGTAAACAATGCTCTTGAAAAAGCATCAGATCAATGAAAAGGTATATATGTCATGGGGCATTGGTGATATTATTTCTGTGTCTTACAATTCTGCTGCCTTTTGCGGTCAACAGTGATATTTTCATGGGAGATAACACTGATGCAGTAGCTCAGGCAACTATAGAGATACCCGATGAGCCCTCCGGGGAATATTATATATTTATAAACAAGCGGCTTCACCGGGACAGTATTAACGATTGGATAAGCTTTTTTAATGATGATGAGTTTGCGGTCATATTTGATGATATCAAGTGTATTGCTCCAAAGGGGGATGTAAACGGTATACAACTGGCGGAGAGATATAAGGCGCAGCTCCCGGAAAACCAGATGACCCTTCGTACAGAGGATCCAACTTTGCTGGCTTCCAAAGCAGAGCAGGGATATATAGACATGGCGGTTTTTTCTGTGGAGATGGCTGAGGCTATGGGTATACAAGGTGACAGCGTGGAAAAGGATATTGTTCTGATACAGCTCAGGGGAGGATCAGAGGATGCGGAGAATTAATATGTTCTTGGTGCTTGGTATGCTGGTGTGCTTTATAGCACATGGTGTTATGGGCGCAATGAAGCTGATGGGAGCAGATACGACCGCTTTGAAGGCTGCTGCATGGGCTGGTGTTGTATTCATTGTATTACACGTTGTTCTTACCTCCATAATGACCATAAGGACTCTTTATGCTGTAAAGCGTTCCGGAGCCGGATATTTCAGAAACAACCTGCTGTTCTGGGCAAGACGTATAAGCGGATTTGCTATTCTTATTCCACTTGCGGTGCATCTGACAGTATTCCATTCCGGCAATAATGCTGCCTTTCGTTTACAGAGCTTTGATACACCGGTATTGATCCTTCATATCCTGCTGATATTGGCTATTGCATTTCATGTATTCACGAATATCAAGCCAATGCTTATATCAATGGGTGTCAGGGACAGGAAAGCTTTTTCGGCAGACATATTGTTTGCTCTATCGGTCATCATGTTAGTGTTCACTGCGGCTTTTTCTGTTTACTACGCACGTTGGGCATCATATTAAGGAGCGTTATTCATGATCTATACAAAAAAAGGTGTAAATATCATAGGGGCAGGGCTGTCGGGACTGTTAGCCGCCATGACCCTTGCTGAAAGAGGGATAGAGTGCGCTGTTTATTCCTCCCAGCCTTCCGAAAGAGCTCAATCGGTCCTTGCAGAGGGCGGCATCAATGCAGCACTTGATACTATGGGAGAGAAGGATTCACCTGATGAGCATTATAACGATACTATGAAGGGAGGCTGCTATATTGCCTCGGAGGATGCAGTAAAGGGGCTTACCGACAATGCTCCCGATATGGTGAAAAAACTATGCAGACTGGGAGTTCCTTTTAACCGTGATAAGGGGAGGTTATTGCTTCGTAACTTTGGCGGACAGAAAAAGAAACGTACTGCCTTTGCCAAAAGCAGTACAGGGAAGATCATAATGACAGCCCTTATTGATGAGGTTCGCAAATATGAGAATAAGGGACTTGTAAAAAGGTATCCCCATCATGAGCTTATAGATATGACGACTATAAACGGCAGGCTGGAAAGCTTTGCAGTGCGTGACAGCTTTTCCGGTGAGGTCTTTTCGGTTACCGGAAGTACGATCCTGTGTACCGGCGGACTTAACGGTTTTTTTGAAGGTGTTACTACAGGTACTACTCAGAATACAGGAAATGCTGCTGCTATTGCTTTTGATGCAGGTGTGCTTATGTCAGGTCTGGAGTTTATCCAGTATCACCCTACTACCATAGGTATTTGCGGAAAACGTATGCTTATCAGTGAGGCTGCAAGGGGTGAAGGCGGAAGACTTTACATATTGCGGGATGGTAAGCCCTGGTATTTTATGGAGGATAAGTACCCTGAGCTGAAAAATCTGATGCCGCGTGATGTGGTATCAAGGGAGATGTTTTTTGCTTCAAGGGAATACGGCGGAGAGATCTTTCTTGATATGACCGGTATCAAAGATACAATATGGGAAAAAAGACTTTCAGACCTGCGTGAAGAGATTATTTCATACATCCATATTGATCCACGGATCACCCCTGTTCCGGTAAGTCCGGGTATACATTTTTTTATGGGCGGTATATACACGGATAACCGACACAAAACAAATATAGACGGGCTTTATGCAGCCGGAGAAGCAGCTTGCATATATCACGGTGCCAACCGACTGGGCGGAAATTCAATGTTGGGGGCAGTTTATGGCGGGATGACAGCAGCACTGAGTGCAGCGGAAACAGCAGGAGAGATCAGGCAGTCAAAACCCGATGGGAACGCCTGTAATGATCATATGTTCGGTTCTTCTGTAATGATCCGTGAACAACTCAGAGATATACTACTCTCAGGACTGGGTATAGTGCGTAATGAAAATGAACTTTTGCAGTCACTTGATAAGCTTTCGCTTCTTGAAAAAGAGAAGAATATAGGAGCAACAGATCAAAAACGAATACGTCTGGGAAAGGCTATGATATTATCTGCATTGAAAAGAAAGGAAAGCAGGGGAGCGCATTACCGGATGGATTTTCCGGAGACATCTGATAAATACCGAAAGCAAAGTGTTGCTTTATATCATAACGAAAAAATAGAAATTGATTTTTGTCATCCCGGGGATGCTTTGAAGGAGGTGCAGAAATGAGATCTGTTTTGAAGATACTTCGCAGAGACAGGGGAGATAATAGATCACATTGGCAGTGCTTTGAATATGAAAGTCAAAGTGAGAGCGATACGGTTGCTGCCGCACTTAATTCTATAAACAGCCGTAATAAGCTTGTGGATATCAATGGAGCTCCTGCACGTGCAATTGAATGGGAACACAGCTGTCTGCAAAAAAAATGCGGTGCCTGTGCTATGGTTATAAACGGAAAACCATGTCTTGCCTGCGGAACAAAGCTGTCTGAATTGGGCAGTGGATGCATAACCATACAGCCCTTAAAAAAATTTCCCGTTATATGTGATCTGGTGGTTGACAGAAGCATATTATTTGAAAATCTTAAAAGAATGAGGGCATGGCTGGAAAATGATCCTTACCTTTCCGAAGGCTTTCAGGATCTGGCATATGAGTCATCAGAGTGTATACAGTGCGGATGCTGTCTGGAGGTATGTCCGAATTTTTATACGGGAGGAAGCTTTTTTGGAATGTCGGTGTTGCCGGTTACTATGCGTATTATATCGGAAAGTGCCGAATACAGGGAACTGTCAAAGCTTTATTCAAAGCATATCTATAATGGCTGCGGAAAATCCCTTGCCTGCAAAAAGATCTGTCCCAAAGGGATCGATACTGAAAAAATGCTGGTCAATGCCAATATTCTTGCTGTATGGAAGAGAAAAAAGAGGTAAATTAAATGATTATTAATAAGAGTAAAGTAAAAATAAGTATTACAGATCTGTTGCTGACGGTAGTATCGGCAATAATGCTTATAGGTTCATATACTTGGTTTGCGGTTTGTGAGGTCAAGGGGGACACCATAATGTCATGCCACTGGGCAGGAGAAATTATAAAGGTCATGTCTCTGCTTATGCTTGTGCTGTCGGTGATACATCTTTTTATACCGGAAATGCACTTTAAGTGCGGAGTATCCTTATCACTTCTGGGTATAAGTGCGGTGACGCTGTTTATTCCCGGAGGTATAATTGATCTGTGTAAAATGGAGGAGATGACCTGCCGCAGTAATACTCGTATGTGGACATTGATCCATTGCTGCATTATTGGAATACTGGCAATTGCGGATATATTGATATATCTTGCTATAGCATCAGCTGAAAAGCACAGACGTGTATCGAGGTGAAGGTGATGAGCTTTGCATGGGATATATCCATAAAAAACATAAAGCGCAAGCCCTTTCGTTCTGTTATGATGGGGCTTATCTCTATGCTGCTGAGTATTACGGTTTTTCTTGGCTCATTTGCGGTAATAAGTCTGAAAAGAGGACTTGAGGGATATAAGGCACGTCTGGGCTCCGATATAGTGGTGATACCATCATCCGCAAAGGGACACGGTTCCGTTGATGATATATATTTACAGGGTATAACCGGAAACTATTATATGCCGCAGAATATAATTGACAAGGTATCAGCTATCAATGGCATAGAAACTGTTTCGAGACAATTCTTTCTTACCTCTGCCAAGGCAAGCTGCTGTTCCCAAAGGGTCCAGATAACCGGCTTTGATCCGGATACGGATATATCAGTTCTTCCATGGATAAAAGATGAATATAACGGCTCTATTGGCGAAGATGATATTATCATAGGATCAGAGGTTTCCATGCCTGATAATGGAATATTAAAATTCTACGGAAGAAACTATAATGTAAAAGCTCAGCTGGACAGAACAGGTACCGGACTTGACAATGGAGTATATGCAAATATGTCCACTGTAAGACGGATGGCGGAAAGTGCATCGGGTCTGTCAGCCTCTCCCTCATTTGATGGTGTGGATATAAACACAGCTGCATCAGCGCTGTTTATCAAGGTGAAGGAAGGGTATGATATTGACGAAGTATCAGATGATATAAATATCCATATAACAAAGGTACAGGCACAGACCGCTAAAAGCATGGTATCCCATATATCAGACGGACTTGAGGGTATATCCGGTATGATAGGAATATTAGCCGTTGTTATATGGATCCTGTCAGTAGTGCTTCTGATAGTGGTTTTTGCACTGTTATCCAATGAGCGTAAAAAGGAGTTTGGGGTGCTAAGGGTCATGGGAGCGTCAAATAGGATGCTTTCCGGAATAATGAGTATTGAAGCGGCTATAATCAGCTTGTGTGGAGCAGTAACAGGTCTTGGAATATCCTTTGTGCCTATAGCAGAGTTTTCCGGCGGAATGAGAGAAAAGCTTGAACTGCCCTTTCTGTCTCCTGAACCGTTAACGATACTGCTTCTATGTCTGGGAACGCTTATTATATCCGGGACTGCATCGGTGCTTACTGCATTTTTTACAGCAAGGAGGATCGCAGCTCGGGAAACAGGGCTTCTTTTAAGGGAGGAGACGTAAATGGAAATAAGAGCGGATGGAATAAGTAAAAAGTTTTTCAGGAAGGGGAGAGGTACAAATTATTTCACGGCAGTGGAGCCAACTGACTTTACCCTCTATTCCAATAAGCTGACGGGTATAATGGGCAGATCCGGCAGCGGGAAGACTACACTTATAAATATGCTGTCGGGACTTCTGGTTCCGTCTGAGGGAAAAGTATATTTGGGAAACTGCGATATATATGAAGTATCCGATATAGAGCGATCACAGCTCAGATGCAGTCATATAGGAGTGATCCCCCAGGGATATACCGGTCTTCAAAGCCTTACGGTACTGGAAAACATTTTAGCACCGTCACGTATCTGCGGCGGTGAGGACAGGACTGAAAAGGCTATGGAGCTTATGGATAAAATGGGGATCACACATCTGGCACAGGTATATTCAAACGAGCTCTCAGGCGGCGAGCAGCGTCGTATGTCTATAGCCAGAGCACTGATAAATTCTCCGCATATTATAATTGCAGATGAACCAACAAGTGATCTTGATGAAGAGAACACTGTTCTTATTATGGGGGTATTGCGTGAAATGGCTGATACAGGGGCAGCAGTTCTTATGGTGACACATGATAAGCAGGCTGCCGGGTATGCTGATGCCATACTCACTATGGATAACGGAAGGCTTATTACATAAGGAGCCGCATATTATTGCTCCCCCAACTAAACCTTGCCAACAATACTTGCCAGATAGAAAATTTCTCTGCGTCAGAAAGCCTGACAATATGCCAGCATT
>CACZQG010000356.1 GCA_902783235.1 uncultured Ruminococcus sp. | reverse complement strand
GATGGCAAGCCTATGCGTGAACACCTGAAATTTGCGCTCTCATGGTGGCACACAATGGGCGGTGACGGAACGGATATGTTCGGTATTGGTACAACGGACAAGACATGGGGAGAAGCATTGCCGGAAGCCCGTGCCAAGGCAAAGGTGGATGCTGCCTTTGAGATCATGGACAAACTTTCAATCGACTATTTCTGCTTCCATGACAGGGATCTTTCTCCAGAATATGGTTCACTGAAACAAACAAACGCAGAATTTGATAAGGTAATAGACTATCTTGAAGAAAAAATGAAAGCCTTTCCCGGCAAAAAGCTTTTGTGGGGCACGGCAAAGGCGTTTGACCATCCACGCTATATGCATGGTGCAGGTACATCCCCCTCTGCCGATGTGTTTGCTTATGCTGCTGCCCAGATAAAGCACGCTATAGATGCAACTATCAGGCTTGGGGGTACCGGATATGTATTCTGGGGAGGAAGAGAGGGCTATGAGACCCTTCTGAATACCGATTATGCGCTGGAGCAGGATAATATGGCAAGACTCCTTCGCATGGCTGTGGATTATGCACGCAAAAAAGGCTTTAAGGGAGATTTCTATATTGAGCCGAAGCCAAAGGAGCCAACAAAGCATCAGTATGATTTTGATACAGCCACTGTACTGGGATTTTTGCGTAAATATGACCTTTGGGATGATTTTTATATGAACATTGAAGCAAATCACGCAACACTGGCACAGCATACATTCCAGCATGAACTGCGTGTGGCAAGGGAAAATGGTAAATTCGGTTCAATTGATGCCAATCAGGGCGATCCTTTGCTGGGATGGGATACGGATCAGTTTCCCACAAACATCTATGATGCCACCATGTGTATGTATGAGGTCATAAAGGCAGGCGGCTTTACCAACGGCGGTCTGAATTTTGATGCCAAGGCACGCCGTGGCAGCTTTACATCCCGGGATATATTCCTGAGCTATATTGCAGGTATGGATACCTTTGCACTGGGATTTAAGGCAGCAAGAGCTCTTATTGCCGATGGAAGACTGGACAGATTCACGGCTGAGAGATATGCCAGCTGGAATGAGGGTATCGGTAAGGATATTATCCAGGGCAAGGCAGACCTTGAGCAGCTGGAAGAATATGCGCTCAATAAAGGAGAGGTGACAGATTCACTTTCCAGCGGCAGACAGGAAATGCTGGAATCCATTGTCAATAACATTTTGTTTTCACTGTAAAAGGAGTCGGATATGCAGTACTATATCGGTATAGACATCGGGACCGGCGGAACAAAGACTGTGCTGTTTGATGCTGAGGGTCATGTAATATCCTCTGCCGGTGCCGAATATCCCATGTATCAGCCAAAGAACGGATATGCCCAGCAGGAACCACGGGACTGGGAGAATGCAGCGGTAAAGACTATCAGACAGGTCATAGCTCAGGGGAATATCTCCTCAAAGGATATAAAGGGGATAGGGCTTTCCGGGCAAATGCACGGACTTGTTATGCTTGATAAGGAAAACAAAGTTATCCGTCCTGCCATAATATGGTGCGATCAGCGTACCGCAGAGGAATGCGGGGAAATAACCCGAAGGATAGGCTCCCGACGGCTTATGGAAATAACCGCAAACCCGGCTCTCACAGGGTTCACTGCCTCGAAAATACTGTGGGTACGCAGACATGAACCGGAAAACTATGCAAAATGTGCTCATATACTGCTTCCAAAGGACTATATCCGTTTTATACTTACAGGAGAGTTTGCTACCGAGGTCTCGGATGCATCGGGTACGCAGCTGCTGGATGTTCCCAAACGATGCTGGTCGGATGAGGTCTTGCAAAAGCTGGATATTGACAAAAAGCTTCTTCCGGAGGTCTATGAATCTCCCTATATTACAGGTACAGTCACAGCTGAGTCTGCCGAAAAAACAGGGCTTGCTGCCGGAACTCCCGTAGCAGGCGGCGCAGGTGACAATGCCGCTGCTGCTATAGGCACAGGGGTCGCTGAGGAGGGCAGAGCGTTTACTACTATCGGCACCAGCGGAGTTGTATTTGCCCATACTGACAGTGTTGTTACAGATCCCGGGGGCAGAGTCCACACATTTTGCTGTGCAGTACCCGGAGCATGGCACGTTATGGGTGTCACACAGGCAGCAGGATTATCTCTGAAATGGTTTCGTGACAATTTTTGCGGAGCTGAATGTGAAGCAGCTGAAAATATGGGTGTTGACCCCTATTCAGTTATGGACAGGGAAGCAGGACGATCACCTATTGGAGCAAATCGCCTTATCTACCTGCCTTATCTTATGGGCGAACGTACTCCTCACCTTGATGCAAATGCAAGGGGAGTATTTTTCGGATTGTCTGCTATACACAGTAAATCGGATCTGATACGATCTGTAATGGAGGGTGTGACCTATTCCCTGCGTGACTGCCTTGAGGTATTCCGTGAAATGGATATACCCGTAAGTACTATGACAGCCTGCGGCGGAGGGGGTACATCCGGGCTATGGCGGCAAATGCTTGCCGATCTGTTTGACTGCCCTATAAATGTATCCGATTCCAGGGAGGGTCCGGCACTTGGTGCGGCAATACTTGCAATGGTGGGTACCGGTCTGTATGGCAGTGTTCCTGAAGCCTGTCATGCAGTGGTTCGTAATAAGCAGGCGTGTCAGCCTGACCCGGAGGCTGTGCCGGTATATGAAAAATATTATCAGCTTTACGGCAGACTTTATCCGCAATTGAAGGAGCAGTTTGCTGAATTATCTCAATTCTGAATATATAGTGAAATTATTGATGTCCCAATTAAATCTTCAAGATTTAATTGGGACATCAATAGCTCGTCACCAATAATTGGTGAGAGATAATAAATTTGTTCCCTTACTTAGGGGACGCCCTCACTTGCAGGGCGTCAGCCTTGCAT
>CACZQG010000355.1 GCA_902783235.1 uncultured Ruminococcus sp. | reverse complement strand
ATGCTTATAAAATAATTGTTGAATATTTTATTGAAGTATGGTAAAATATAGATATAAAAACTCTGAATTATTCAATATGGTGATATAATGACTGATATACTTATAGTTGAAGATGACAAGGAACTGTCCCTGCTTCTTACCGACTTTCTCCGTGCAGAGGGATATACTGTATCGGCAGTGGAAAGCGGCGAAAAGGCAGTGTCACTTTTCCACAAATACGGTGCCAGACTTGTAGTGCTGGACATAAACCTTCCGGACATAAACGGCTTTGCAGTATGTTCAGCACTCCGTGAAAAGGCAGATACCCCTATACTGATAGTAAGCTGCCGCACTAATAAGGAGGATAAGCTCAGCGGATTTGATCTCGGCGCAGATGATTACATAGAAAAGCCCTATGACATAGATATTCTTATTGCCAAGATAAAGGGTATTTTCAAACGCCGTTATCAGAAGGAGATCCTTTCCGCAAGCGGCGTTACTCTCAACTTAGCTGACCGAACAGCTGAGATAGACGGCAGATCCACCGATCTTACTGCAAAGGAGTTCGACCTTTTAGCACTTCTTATGGAGAACAGGAACAAAGCACTGAAAAAGGAGTATCTTTTTAATACGGTATGGGGAAGCGACAGTGATTCAGAACTCCAGACCCTCCACGTTCATATTAACCGACTGCGGTCAAAGCTGGGAGATGACCCCAAAAATGCAAAGCGTCTGCTTACTGTATGGGGCGTAGGGTACAAGTTCGTATGAGTGCATTTAAAAAGCTTTGTATTATAATAACCCTGGTATTTTTAGTGCTGACAGGAGCAGTCAATATCCTCCTGATAAGCAGTCAGAATAATGCCAAAGGAATGTATCGTGTGGAGGCAAAGCGTGCAGCGGAGGAAATAACGGAAAAAGGCAGCTGTGATCTCTCCAATTATCCCCATCTCACAGGTATCTATCCCGATGAGGGTGATCTTTATATATCTGACAATCATTATGTTATAGCAGATACCGCAGAAGGCTTATATCGCATAGAGTATACCGTAGAAGACACAAGGCAAGGTCTGTTGGCAGTAAATGCCATGATGATAATTCTATACATTTTTACGGCTGCGGTACTTTTTTATGTAAGACGGAATCTCATAGCCCCCTTTGCTCGCCTTAACGATGTACCCAAAGAGCTTGCAAAAGGCAATTTGTCTGTGCCCATACCGGAGGAAAAAAGCCGCTATTTCGGCAGGTTTACCTGGGGAGTCAATCTTCTTCGGGAGAGCATAGAGGACAGCCGCAAAAGAGAAATGTCCATGCAGCGTGAAAAAAAGGTGCTGATGCTGTCACTGTCCCATGACATTAAAACTCCCTTATCTGCCATAAAGCTCAATGCCCAGGCATTATCCAGAGGACTGTATAAAGATGAAGAAAGACAGCGTGAAGCGGCGTTTAGCATAAGCAAGCGTGCCGATGAAATAGAAAGCTTTGTAAAGCAGATAACCCAAGCTGCCAGTGAGGACTTTATGAGCTTTGATGTAAAACAGGGCGAGGCGTTTTTAAGCCATATTACTGAAAAGATAAACGCAAGATACGCCGTACAGCTAAAAAATACCGGCACTGAATTCATAATAGAAAGCTTCAGCGACTGCATACTCTCCTGCGACCCCGACCGATTAGCCGAGTGCCTGCAAAATCTTGTTGAAAATGCTATCAAGTACGGTGACGGAAAGATGATAAAACTCAGCTTTGAAAAAATGGATGGATGCGAGCTGATCACAGTATCAAATACTGGCTGTACTCTCGACCCATCAGAGATAACGCAGATATTCAGCAGCTTTCATCGTGGAAGCAATGCGGATAAAGTGCAGGGCAACGGTCTGGGACTTTTTATATGCAAAAAGCTTATGAGTCTTATGAATGGTGAGGTATACGCTGCTGTTGAAAATGATTGCTTTAATGCCACATTGGTAGTTAAATTAGCATAAAAGCATTGCCTTATATAAACCTTTTGCCCCGAAGCAGTTACTCTCAATTGTTTCGAGGCTTTCTGTTTATCAATTCAACAACTCTCCGTTTTATACTCAAACCTTTGTTTTATACATACCTGACAAAGGATAATATGAATATTTAACACTAATTACATTTTTTTCTTTATAGACTTGATTTTTTTGTCGATCTATGATAAAATTAATATATACAATCCACTGCAATAATAATGCAGCAAAGCTCAAAGCATATATATCGCCTTAAGGCAATACCGCACAAAGATTGTGCGTCAGATGCGAAGTCAGATTTTTCGTTAGATTGTACAAAATCGATGCAGGCATACT
>CACZQG010000354.1 GCA_902783235.1 uncultured Ruminococcus sp. | reverse complement strand
TACTGGCGTATTTCAAGCCTTTCCGACGCAGAAGTTCAGTATTTAGACAAGCAGAAAATTCAAGATTTAGTTGGGGGATCAATATGAGATAAGGGCTAAAATATCACCGCAGCTGGGGATTTGCTCCGCAATGTGGACATTTGAATATGAAGAGGATTATTCCGGGGATGACCTGAAGGTGACAAATCATGAGATAGATATTGAGTTCCCGGGCAGAAATACAGAAAATGAGCAAAGCCTGGATCATGTTCTCTGTACCAACTGGACAGGAGAAAATGAAAACGAATATACATCACGCTCTGTATACTGCGGTGAGCAGATGGACGGTAATTATCATACATACCGATTTGACTGGCACACGGGGGATGAAAATGAGATTCCGAGAGTGGAGTATTATTTCGATGATAAACTGACCTATACCTCATATGACCATATTCCCACAAATGCAGGACGCTTCTGGCTGGGAGCATGGTTCCCCAAAAACTGGGCAGGAGTACCGGATTTTGATATGACGGAATTTTCGGTAGACTATGTGAAAATAACCACTTTTCACGAAAGAGGGGATAAGCCTCAGAATGAATCCTACCCGAATGATGGATGGGGTGAAGGTATCAGGACTACGAAAGGAGATACGGATCTTGACGGCAGGGCAGGGGACAATAGAGATCTGTCCGCTCTCAGGGAATATCTTGTGAAAAAAAGCAGATTTATCTATCATCAGTATACTGCATCTGATATGAATGATGATGGTAAGGTGAATGCTATTGACCTGCTGATAATAAAAAGGAGCAGGAGCTTATTGTGATTTTGTCTGTTTCTGACGGTAAGGAGATGTATTGATGGAAAGGATCAATGAGATCATAAGTACTATTGATGAATATGTATGGGGACTTCCGCTTATAATACTTATTATGATTTGCGGTATTATTCTATCTGTAAGGCTGGGCTTTTTGCAGATACGAAGGCTGGGAACGGCTCTTAAATATATGGTAAAAAATGAGGAAGGCGGACATGGTGAGGTATCCAGCTTTGCAGCACTTTGTACTGCCCTTTCCGCAACCGTGGGGACCGGAAATATAGTTGGAGTTGCTACAGCGATTTCGGCAGGAGGTCCGGGTGCATTATTCTGGATGGAGATAGCCGCTTTTCTTGGCATGGCTACTAAATATGCTGAGGGACTTCTTGCGGTAAAATACAGGGTAAAGGATAAACAGGGCAATATACTTGGCGGTCCGTTTTATTATATTGAAAAGGGACTTGGAAAGAAATGGAAATGGCTTGCTGTAGTGTTTGCGGTATGCGGTCTGGGAGCCGGACTTATGGGTATAGGTACTATCACTCAGATAAACGGGATAACATCAGCTGTGAATAATTTCTTTGATCCTGATTCAATATACACTGTTACTATTTTCGGAATGGAATTTACATGGGCAACTGTAATTTCCGGTGTCATTATAACTCTGCTTACCGCCCTTATAATAATGGGAGGGATCAAGCGTATCTCAGGTGTGTCAAAGATCGTGATCCCTGTGATGATCGTTACCTATATAGTATGCTGCCTGATCATTATACTCACACATCTGACAGCTATTCCGGATGCTGTGGGTGCTATTTTCAGCGGTGCTTTCAGCACAAAGGCGGCTGCCGGCGGTGCAGCAGGCACTGTTATCATGGCGGCAATGAAAAGCGGTGTGGCAAGGGGGATTTTCTCAAATGAAGCAGGTCTCGGCTCGGCACCTATAGCTGCCGCTGCCGCAAAGACAAATGAACCTGCCCGTCAGGGACTGGTGACTATGACAGGTACTTTTATAGATACTATTATTGTGTGTACCATGACCGGATTGTCTATAATAATTGCCGGAAGCTATCGTTCCGCGGAGCTAAAGGGAGTTATGATAACTATGGATGCCTTCAATCAGGGACTGCCCTTTGGAGAGCAGATATCATCTTTTATACTTATGGCGTGTCTTGCAGTATTTGCTTTTACTACTATACTGGGCTGGAATTATTATTCGGAGCGTTGTCTTGCATATCTCTTCGGTTCCAACAGGATCCTTACATATATTTTCAGGGGCGTATATGTGGCGGCAGTATTTATAGGACCCTATCTTGCGGTTGAAGCTGTATGGAATATTGCTGACATTTTCAATGGTCTTATGGCTATACCAAATATAATTGCGATACTATTGCTATCGGGAGTCGTGACCTCTGAAACAAGGAATTATCTTAAAAAGCTGAAGGATGGCAGAATACGGGAGTAAATTAAGGCAATACCGCACAAAGATTGTGCGTCAGATGCGAAGTCAGATTTTTCGTTAGATTGTACAAAATCGATGCAGGCATACT
>CACZQG010000353.1 GCA_902783235.1 uncultured Ruminococcus sp. | reverse complement strand
AGTATGCCTGCATCGATTTTGTACAATCTAACGAAAAATCTGACTTCGCATCTGACGCACAATCTTTGTGCGGTATTGCCTTGAAAAACTTCACTATATGTTAAAGTCGGAGCAAAGCACGGTAAGTCTGCATTATCAGGCTGTGACAAATGCTTATGTCACAGACAGCCTTGCTCCCTATGGTCAATTAATGTCTGTTTTCCATTGAAACAGCAGGATCACTCTGCTGCCTCAGCCTCATTTGCAGCCTCAGCCTCAGCAGCCTTTGACTCAGCCTCAATTACTGCGGATTCGGCATCGATCCCTGCCTCTGCACCTGCTTCGTTAAGACCGGTCATTTCGCCGATACCTGCTGCAAAATCATATGTACCCTTCTTGAGGATAACTTCTTCTTCGCCGCCGCCTAAAGCAGTGTATGATGCTTTATATTTAAGAACGCTCTTGTCCTCATCCAGTTCAAGAGCATAAACGATCTCATCGCCATCCTTCAGCTCTACGCCGTTAGCCCGCCATTCGGGTTTGAGTTCCTTCTTCGCTGTACTTTCCATGCTGTCGGGAGTTTCAACTGTTGCCTTATCCTCTTCGATATGGAAGTTTACCTGTACAGATAATTCGGGCTGTCCGTATTCTGCCGCATACTCAGCAGCTGCCTTACCTGCAACTGTATCTACAGTCCAATCGCCCTTTACCTTTTCCTGATCAACGCCGCAGGCTGTACACAGTGCCATTGCTGCCGCCATTACTCCGGCAGTTGCCAAGCTTAAAATGCTCCTGAATCTCATTTTTACCTCTTTTCCTTGCAGCATACCTTAAATCATACTGCAATATCACTATAAAATATGCCCTATGCCTCATCGGTAAACTCAGAGGAGATGATGATTAAAGATATTGCTGACAACTGCGGCTGAGCTGTGTCAACAAATTATCTTCAGGGATGACTTGAAAACGGTTGAAGTGTTTACCAATGAAGCTTAAAGCATAATGTATTATAACATTATTTTTCATGATTGTCAATAGATAAACTCTAAAAAAATGCACAATGTTTTTTAACATATATCATTATATAACCATGATGCAGATATATTGATAAAGGCAGCACCTTTTTTGGGGGTACTGCCTTTGTGATCGGTTATGCCAGATCGCTTTCGCTTATGGCTCCTATATTGTATTCCATTATCTTTGAAAGGTCAAGAGAATCAACGATATTATCGTGATTTACATCTGCATTTTTTAATGCAGTGGGGCTGCTGAGAGAAAACAGCTCCCTGTTCATCAGATATTTTGAAAGTTTTGTTACATCTGCCAGTTCTACGGTACCGTTCATATCCACATCCCCGTATTTTGAAGCCTTTACTTCTTCTGTATAAGGCTCTGTGCCGGGCTCTGTAGTTACCTGAGTAGAAGGCTCAGTGGCCGGTTCTGTTGTTATCTGGGTGGAGGGCTCTGTAACAGCAGGCTCATCTGCACCTATTATACTGTTATATTCGGCTTTCAGCTGCTGATCGTATAATTTATATGTTGATCTGTCATAGTGACCCTCGGGAGTTGCCCACAGCACGGGACACATTTGTCTGTCATAGGCTGCCTTGCATACCGAGCTTAAAAATTTTCTAACGGAATCGGCTTCCTTGCCCTTGGTGGGACAGCCGTATTCACCGATTATGACAGGTATACCCTTGTCGATATAGGATGTCTTCATCATGTCCATCTGCTGTTCAAGCTCTTTGTAATCCTCATCCGTACCCCAGGTGGAGCGTGCCTTAGCCCAGCTTTCATCCTTATCCTCCAGTATGGCAAAGCCGGCAGGAGTATAATAGTGAACAGATACTGCACAGCGGTTTTTGGGATCATCGGGCATTTTGAAAAGAGGGTCACAGGTGCGTGAAAAGTCTGTATTATAACCTGAGATCAGAAGGTGTCTTTCAGAATTATTGCCTCCCGAGCTTCTGACTGTATCCACGAATTTCTGATTTACTTCATTTACCAAAGCATAGGACTGCTGCTTTTCCGAATCATTTCCCGTCCAGGGGTTCCAGATGGATTCCCAGCCCAGTTCCTCATTCTGGGACTCGAACATAAGATAGTCACCATAATCCCCGAAGGCTTCCGCTATCTGATTCCACATAGTCTCATAGCGTTTCATATTCTCATTTTTATTTTCAGGGAATTTATTTACCCAGCCGTTATCCCAGTGTATATTGATTATGCAGTACATACCTGAATCTATCACCCAGTCTGCGATCTGCTGAACTCTTTTTATAAGATCCTTGTTTATAGTATAGGTCCCGTCATTTTCCATAAGGTTTGACCAGGCAACAGGTACACGGCATACTCCGAAGCCTTCATCTGCCATACCCTGTATCATAGGCTGAGTGATCTCCGGGCTTCCCCAGGCGGTCTCATATTCCTTTACGGTGAGAGGACCCGAGCCCCACTGATCGTGTACTTCTTTTATCCAGTCGCCGCTGGCTTCCATAGTGTTGCCAAGGTTTATGCCTATACCCATATCCCTGACCAGTTCCATAGTTGTAATGTCCCTCATGCTGTTGTCAGCGTTTACACCTGTGGATATCCCCAGGGATACCACTGCTAAAGCTACGGCACATACCGATGTAAATACCTTTTTCAGTTTCATAGAAATACTTTCCTCCACAATAAAAATAATGACTTATCAGCTTGAACTTAAACGTTTTCGCTGCTTAAATCATAACATAATTATTATTCATTGTCAATGATTTTTGCAAATATTGCCATCTTTTCAGAAATTGTTATAAAAAACCGGTAAATCAATTGGACATCTGTGATAATTTCAAAGGAGCAGCGGAGCTTTTTGAGTTGTTATTGATGTCCCAATT
>CACZQG010000352.1 GCA_902783235.1 uncultured Ruminococcus sp. | reverse complement strand
GTATGCCTGCATCGATTTTGTACAATCTAACGAAAAATCTGACTTCGCATCTGACGCACAATCTTTGTGCGGTATTGCCTTAAGTAACTCATAGTTTATTACAAATTGCTTACTAAAATTGATTTCCGTGATGGAACGGAAGCCGGTATTGCCTCAGGAAGCGTTTTTTATCTCCGCTCCCTTGTAGTAGTATTTCAGTATCTCGTCGTAATTTTTTCCGGATTTTGCCAGCTCATTGGCTCCGAACTGGCTCATACCCACACCGTGACCGCATCCCTTTGCCGTGAATATGAAGTCACCGTCACGGTATTCCTGAGTAAATGCAGCCGAGCTGAGCCCCAGTGCGGCTCTCAGTTCCTGCCCTGTAAGAGTCTTATCTCCCACTTTTATGGAAAGTACCGTTTCCGCATCACTGGTCTTGCTTTCACCGAACCATTTTTCCGGAGCTTCCCCGGGAAGCTTTATTCCGTCAAAGAATTTTTCCAGAGTACGTTTCAGCTCCGCTGAGGTAAACTCGTACTGCTGCTCGTATCTGGGAGCCGAGGTGTCGTACTTGCTTTCCACCGATACAAGATAGGGAATATCATTTCCCCACACATTTTCGGCGCTTTCTGTCTTTCCGCTGGACAGGGGATGAAAGGCGGCAATGATAGGCTCGTCCTCGTAGGTAAGATATTGACCTTTTACGGCGGAAACTGCTTTTTCTATCTTTTCCGTAAACATATCATAGTTGTCTCCATAGTAATGCTTTGCCTGATTCTCGGTGAAATATGCCTGATATTTACGGCTGTCATTGGAAAAATACGCACCGCAAAGCTCCTTGTCAGGTGCTGTCTTTGCTTTTTCACGCTGTCTTACCGCATATGTATACGCCGCTACTGCCTGGGCTTTCAGTGCCTCCTCCTCAAAGGCGGCAGGCATCTGTGCGCACACCGCACCCACAACGTAATCAAAGGAGGATATTTCCTCTACCTGTCCTGTGGTAGTATCCAGCACCTTGAGCATTTCCGGGGCAGTATCGGTATCCGGAGCAGAGCTTTCCCTGCTGCTTTCACTCATTGACGAGCTGTCCGGTACGGACTGCGTTTTTTTCTCCTTTATCATGGAAAGTGCGGGTACAGTCATAAGCAGGAGGGCAAACACCCCTGCTGCACATATGTAGGGTCTCAGCTTCATTTTATATACTTCCTTTCAGATAACACATTAAGGCAGCAGCACATAAAGTATCAGGGGACTTTACGGGGAATGCCTTATAAATTGATCGGGACATGGATGACCGTGAGAAGCAAGGCTCCCTGCGATGATGCTGACGGTCACAGTGTGACCGAGGAACTTGTCACGCACGGCTCCGACTCTGACCGGGGGTAACGGTATAAATTTGATTTACACTTGACATATTATGTGAAATAAGGTATAATTATTCTTATCTATAGGAGAATGGAAGTGAGTTGTATGAACAGCAGCATAAATAAAGAAGGTATTAAAAGATTATGCCGTACTTTAGAAGAAAATACTGTTTTTGACAGTAAGCTTTACGACAAATTTGATGTAAAAAGAGGGCTGAGGAACAAGGACGGCACAGGTGTTGTTGCAGGTATCACAAATATCTGTAATGTTCACGGCTATATAGTAAACGAGGGTGATAAGGAGCCTATCGAGGGTGAGCTTATCTACAGAGGCTATAATATAAACGATATTGTCAGCAATGTACAAAAAGAGGGAAGATTCGGCTTTGAAGAGGTAGCGTATCTTCTGCTCACGGGACAACTCCCCAATGCTGATACACTTAAACGTTTTACGGATTATATTGCAGAGCGCAGAGAGCTTCCTATGGGCTTTATTGTGGATATGATAATGAAAGCACCCTCAAAGAATATAATGAACAAGCTGGGCAGAAGCGTTCTGGCACTTTATTCCTATGATGAGGAATGCGAAAACCCAAGCCTGGAAAACGAAATGAGGATCGCCTGCGACCTTATCGCCAAGCTGCCTGTTATAATGACCCACGCATATCAGACCAAAAAAAGCTATTACGATAAAAAGAGTATGATAATGCACCCCCTTATCAAGGAGCAGACTATTGCGGAGACTATACTCTCTCTTATGCGTCTTGACAGACAGTTCACTCCGGAGGAGGCGCATCTTTTGGATACTCTGCTGATGATACACGCCGAACACGGCGGCGGTAACAATTCCGCTTTTGCCTGTCGTGTACTCACATCATCAGGTACCGATCCCTACGCAGCCTATGCAGCAGCTATAGGGGCACTCAAGGGACCCAAGCACGGCGGTGCCAACATCAAGGTGATGGAAATGCTGGGACATTTTGAGGAGAATGTCAAGCACTGGGATAATGAGGGCGAAGTGGCAGATTATATGGAGAAGATACTTCGCAAGGAGGCAGGTGACCGTTCCGGACTCATATACGGTATGGGTCATGCGGTATATACCCTTTCCGATCCCAGAGCAGTGATACTCAAGAGAAAAGCCTTTGAAACAGCAAAGGGTACTGAGTTTGAAGCAGAATTCAGGCTTTTGGAAACTATTGAAAGACTCACTCCCGAATTATTCAAAAAGGTAAAGGGCAGTGACAAGGTAGTATGTGCTAATGTGGATATGTATTCGGGACTGGTATACAAGATGCTGCGTATCCCACGTTCTCTTTACACTCCCCTGTTTGCCATATCCAGGATAGTGGGATGGTCGGCTCACCGAATAGAGGAAAAGCTTACGGGCGGCAGGATCATAAGACCTGCTTACAAGGCAGTAGCAAAGCAAAGGGAGTACACGCCCCTTTCCGAAAGATAAGGCGGATCCGAATAAAGGTCAGTTATATGACCTGACGGGTATTGCCGCAGCAAGGAGAAAAAGCTATGAAAAAATATGGGCAGCCCCTTGCCGTGATACTGCTCACGGCGTGTATGCTCATGACCGGGTGTGAAAGCACCCGAGAGGACAAGCTCCTTATGCCTCCTTCTCAGGATGAGGAGCATACGG
>CACZQG010000351.1 GCA_902783235.1 uncultured Ruminococcus sp. | reverse complement strand
GCACCCTCTGCTGCCTGATCCACGCCTGCGGTATATGTACCCAGACCGGTTTTCAGGCTGCCGCTGCCTTCTTTCAGCTGTTCTGAGCCGTCAGCCAGCTGATCTACAGCACCTGTCACCTGTGTTATACCGTCTATCAGCTTGTCGCTGTTTCCGGTAAGCTGACCTGCACCGTCGAGTGCTGCCTGAACTCCTGCTGTATAGGCACCCACACCGCTGTTGAGCTGTGCAGAGCCGTCAAGGAGCTGCTGTGCTCCATCTGAAAGAGTACCTGTTCCGTCGCTTAACTGATCCATACCGTCAGCCAGCTGACCGGCGCCGTCATTTACCTTGTCAACGCCGTCGGTGTAATCCCTCAGACCCTTTTCAAAGGTATTTGCACCATCCTTGAAGGTGATGGTACTGTCAGCTAATAGCTTGAGATTAGAGCTTACCTCACCGCTTCCGTCGCCCAGCTTTTTAGCTCCGTCATAAAGCTTTGATGAGCCGTTTGCGGCTTCGTCCATTCCGTCACCTATAGTCTCTATCTTGTCAAAAACAACTTCGGTATAACTTTGTGTAACGTTGTTTGCGATAGTATTTTTTATTTTTTCTATCGCTGTTTCGCTCATTTTTGACGCAATATAGTTAGAGCCGGGATTTGTCTTATAATCAAGCTGCATTTTCTGCGGCTGATTATTAAGGAGGGTCAGTGCATTCTCAGAGAAGTTTTCCGGTATAGTTATTACCATATAGTATGTGCCGTTTTTTAGTCCTTCATCTGCCTGATCGTCATTGACAAAATTGAATGCGAGAGACTCATTGTCTTTGAGCTTCTCGACCAGCTCATCGCCGACCGCAAGCTCACGTTCCTCATATGTTACGGACTTGTCGTGATTGACTACCGCAACAGGGAGGTTTTCCACGTTGCCGTAAGGATCCCACATGGAGCCTAAGAACAAGACCGTATATATTGAAGGTATTGTTATAATGGCAAGACCTGCGATCGCTTTAAAATGTTTCTTATAAAACCTTTTAAAGCCTTTGAGCATAAACACCATATCCTTTCTATGCATAGATTTTAAAAGCTACACAATCATTCTAAAAATTCAGCTTTTACTTGCAGATGATCTGACAAGAAAAATTGAATAATAGAAAACTGTTGACTTTTAAGCACATTTATATTATAATATATTTATAGAAAATAATCAATAGTTAATTTAAATTTTTTTGACTATTAATCAACAGACCTTAGAAATGTGTTGCATAAAAGGGTGATTTTTAATGATAAAAGAAAAAAAAGACCGAAGGATAAGAAAAACGCAGAAATTACTTCTTGACGGACTCATAGAGCTTATGGAGCGTAAGAGCATAAATGATATAACTGTCCGTGAGCTTGCCGATAAGGTGGATATAAACCGTTCAACCTTCTATCTGCATTATCAGGATATATATGATATGATCCGCCATATAGAGGATGAGCTTATGGAGGGATTCAATCAGCTGATGGATTCTTATAATCATGACAGCAACCTTCTTACCAATGAGGATGAGCTTAAACACGTAATAAAAAGCCTGTTTGACTATCTTGCGAAAAATCGTGCGGTCTGTCGTGCACTCCTCAGTCATAACGGCGATATTAAATTTTTAAACGAGGTTTCGGACAATGTATCGGGAAGGATAGAGCTGTTTCTGCGAAAGTATACTAACAGTAAATATACGGATTATGATATCGAGCTGGTTAATAAGTATTTTGTTAACGGCTGTATAGGTCTTGTTCAGCACTGGCTCAATTACGATGAAGAAGCCTTTGACCAGAATGACCCTCAGCATATGACAGAGCTTTTTATGGAGCTTTTGTACAGTGGTTCGGGGATAAAGACAGTATGATATTTTGACTGTATTGTCCGGATGGGTAAAAAAAAGAGCCTTTGCAGGCTCTTTTTATATTATTCAGGCAATACCGCACAAAGCTTCCAAGCGGTCTTTGTGCGGTGTTGCCTTCAGTATTATTATCTTTTGACAAAGTATTCCTCGTACCATACCAGGAAGGTGTAAATAGTCCATACCTTGCGCCAGAGATCTGAATTTCCTTCCACATACTCCCGGAATATTCCCTTTATCTCATCAGTATTGAAAAACTTTTCTGCAATATCGCTGTTAAACAGTCTCACTACATCAGAGTTGTATTTGCTGTCAGCAAGCCATATTCTTATTGGGACAATAAATCCCAGCTTTTTTCTGAATGCTATCTCATCAGGAAGAACTTTAGCGGCAGCTGTTCTGAATGCTACCTTGTTCTGCTCCTCATTCACCTTGAATCGTGAGGGCATACGGGATGCAATGTCGAATACCCTTCTGTCTGTTAAAGGCATTCTTATCTCCAGTCCGCAGGCGGTACTCATTTTGTCAACATTCAGGTATATATCGCCCTCCAGCCATATCTGTATATCCACATC
The DNA here is from genome assembly GCA_902783235.1 of uncultured Ruminococcus sp. Lineage (GTDB taxonomy): Bacteria > Bacillota > Clostridia > Oscillospirales > Ruminococcaceae > Porcipelethomonas. Next base: position 2,011 of record CACZQG010000351.1, on the reverse strand, counting down.
GGACATTTTTGTAAGGGGATCCAGTCCTTCTGTCTCATCATAGATATGCTTTACCAGGTTTATGGGAAGTACATTTTCGTTGTAGTGCTTCAGTATACGCTGCTTTTCTTCCTCCTTCATTATGTTGGTATTGCCCACATAGAAGGTTTTCAGATCATCACCGTAGCGCTCCGCATTCCTGTACATATTATATCCGCCGAAAAATTCGTCTGCACCTTCGCCTGAATAGCAAAGCTTTGTATGTTCGGCTGTTGCCTTGCAGCCCAATGTGAAAACAATAGCGGAAGCGTCGCCCAGAGGCTGTTCCATGTTATACATAACAAAGGGAACGATACCGAAAAAGTCCTCCGGCTGAATAAGAGCACGGTTGTTTTTTCTGCCGAGAAGATCGGCAGTTTTTTTGGCAAGAGGGGATTCGTCAAAGCGTTCTTCCTCATAGCCGCAGGAATCGGATACCTGAGCATCTGACATGGCAAAAACATAGGAGGAATCCACGCCGCCGGACAGGAAGGATTCAGCTGTTTCATCGGCATCCTTGACTTCACTCATCATCAGCTTTACGGTATTGTGTATCTCATCAGCCCAGTCCTCCAGTGACCTGCTCTCATCGGGTCTGAATTCGGGCTTCCAGTATCTTTCTATATTGAGCTTTCCTTCACTGAAGGTGAGACAGCAGCCCGGCATGAGCTTTTTCACGCCCTTGAAGAAGGTGTCCTCACCGCCTACATAAGTAAGAGTCAGGTATATCTGGAGCATATCCTCATTCAGCTCTTTCTTGAAGGAGCTGTCTTTTATTATATCTCTTATATATGTGCCGAAAAGAAGCTCGCCCTTCTCGGTCACATAGTAGTAAAAGGGCTTTGTGCCGAACTGATCTCTGACGCAGAAAAGCTCCTTTTTGTCACTGTCCCAGAGTGCGAATGCAAACATACCATAAAGGTGGTTCGCTATATCCTTGCCCCATTTTTCATATCCCTTTATAAGTATCTGTTCTTCTCTTTTTTCACGGGACAGAGAACCGCTTATACCCAGTTCCTCAGTGAGAGCCCTATGGTTTCTGATGTGTCCTCTGTATGTCTTTAATTCTGTCATAATACACCTCTTATATCAGATCCGGTCCGCAGATCTGTTTTTTGGCAGTACCCCGGAAAGAACGCCTGACGGCACAGTCAGTGCCTGCTCCCGGAAGCTGCCTTATGTCCTATTATACTCATTATTTGTAAGTTATATGTTTGTCAGCTGTAAACAGGATCAGCCGCTGACAGAACATCTTCAAATACCGCATAGAATTTCATTGGTATGTATTTATCCACATGGCATTTGCCGAAAAACCATTTTTCAAAGTGACAAGCCTTTATAAGATCCTCGAAAAATGCGTGTATCTCCAGTCTTTGAAGAACATCCACTCCCAGGCAGTCCTTCAGTGATGCAGGAGGCTCATGAGTGATTATATAGTCAATATAATTATCATAGCTGTCCAGATTGTTTATGGATGCTATTATCTCCTCATGGGATGGGTGCTCCTGGATCCACCAGTTCTGCGTTTTACGCAGGTCATAGTCCTGACTGTGTCCGCCGCCGAACGCCAGTATCCTCTTTCCTTCAATGGTATATATCTGTCCTCTGAGAAGATGCATAAGATTACCGCTTATCCTTTGTGCCTTGCCGCCGTTCCAGTCCACTACCTCATATTCATTGAGAAGCTCGAAATTCTCATGGCAGCCGTCCACAAATACAACGTCATATTTAAGCTCTCCTATCTTCCGCAGGATAGCCTGCTCTTTTTTTGATCCGTCCCATATAAATCCGAAATCTCCGCATACGATCAGAGTGTCTCCCTCACGGAGTTTTTTCATGGGTCTGGATTTAAATCTTGAAAATTCGCCGTGCATATCACCGGTCACATAGATCAAAATACGTGCCTCCTTTGTTGATGATATTGCTCCCCCAATTAAAGCTTGCCAAAAAGACGAAGGCAGAGAGGAAATTTATCAAGGAAGAAAGCCGCAGG
>CACZQG010000350.1 GCA_902783235.1 uncultured Ruminococcus sp. | reverse complement strand
TGCTGGCATATTTCAAGCCTTTCCGACGCAGAAGTTCAGTATTTAGACAAGCAGAAAATTCAAGATTTAGTTGGGGGATCAATATTTCATATATCCCTTCTGCCTCTTGCTTTAGCAAAGTATTTATGGTATAATAATAATACCAATTTTTAACGGAGGTAATATAAATGGTAGTGATACAAATGGAAAACGGAAAAGAGATAAAGATAGAGCTTTATCCCGACATAGCCCCTATAACCTGTGAAAACTTTGAAAAGCTGGTAAAGCAGGGCTTTTATGATGGCCTTACATTTCACAGAGTAATCTACGGCTTCATGATACAGGGCGGTTGTCCCGACGGTACAGGAATGGGCGGTCCCGGTTGGTCTATCAAAGGAGAATTCAGCTCCAATGGTGTGCAGAACGATCTGAAGCACACAAGAGGCGTTATATCTATGGCTCGTTCAATGATGTACGACTCCGCAGGCTCACAGTTCTTCATCATGCACAAGGATGCTCCCCACCTGGACGGTGATTATGCAGCCTTTGGCAAGGTGGTTGAAGGGATCGAGGTCGTTGATGAGATCGCCAATGTGGATACAGGTGTAGGAGACAAGCCTGTAACACCCCAGATAATGAAGAAGGTTTACATAGCCTGAGACAAGCTTTATACACATAAGAGCAGAGCGTCATGCTCTGCTCAATTTGTTGAAAAAGTCAGTTTTGATGCTGATGCCCTCAGCCTTGCATTGGCATTTCCGGTCAATAGAAAATCGTTGTTTTCACGAAGTCCCGACCCATTTCATGTGTCGGGCATCATACTAAAAGTCTGTTTGATAGTTTCGTCAGGGGACGCCCTCACTTGCAGGGCGTCAGCCCTGCATTGACATTTCTACCCAAATCCTCCGGATTTGGCATTTTCATTTAATGTCTGTTTGATAGTTTCGTCAGGGGACGCCCTCACTTGCAGGGCGTCCCCTCTTTCAAAACACTCTTAGGACTGTTTTGAAATTCACCCCTTGCGGAGCGCTTGAACGCTTTATTTCGCTTTCAGCGAAATTTTCAGGGACGCTGTCCCTGTACCCTGTAAGCCCTTTTCAGTGGCATAATTAAAAATTATGCCACTGAAAAGATGCTAAGGGTCGCTTTTTGAAAAAAGCTCCGCAAAAACTTTTATTTTCGCTCATACTCTTATGCTTAGGCAGTTATAAGCACGAAGAGCAGCTATGAAGCGCAAATTAAATTTCGTTTCGCTCCTACTCTCTTGCGTTCGGCAGTTATAAGCTCGAAGAGCAGCTATAAAGCGCAAATTAAATTTCGTTTCGCTCATACTTTCATGCGTCAGACAGTTATGAGCACGAAGATCTGCCAAGCAGTCTCTATGCTGTATTATCCATACCTGACACTATTTTCCGGAAGCCAGGGATTTTGCTATGGCAGCCGCATCACGAACATTCATCCTGTCGTCACGGTTATAATCAGCCGCCATGGGAAGCGTATCTCCTATCCCCTGCGCCAGCTGCCTGGCAATAAACGCTGCATCACGGACATTTACCCTGCCATCCTCATTGGCATCTCCCCAAAGTATATCGCCTCCTATATCGTCCGCCTCCACATTCACCTCACAGGTGAGATATTCACCGTCAACATAGGCAACAATAAGAGCACTTCCGCTTTTTAAAGCACTGACAAGTCCTCTGCTGTTTACAGTGGCTGTCTCCTCATCACTGGATGACCATTTTACCCCACCCACATTTCCGCTTATTTTAAGGTGGAGAGAATCCCCTACTATCATATTAAGGCTTTCCCTTGATATTGATAGTCCCGTACCGCCGCCTGATACTGAGACCGTAGTGGTGACTACAGGCTTGTCAGTGGGTACAGGAGCCGTAGTTACAAGATTGCCCGACTTGTCCGTTACCCATATACCGCCGCCTGTAGTTCTTGTTCTGTCAGCGTGTTCAACAGCATCAGAGCCGTAAAAAGTGCTGATGCTGAATACATCTATATTATATACTGTTCCCGGTACTGCATCAGTGGGAATAGTAAATTCCAGCCTTCCAATTACTCCGTCCTCTATGCCTTCCCCGATCACCATTATGCTGCATTTATCCTCAGTTGCGGAATAATCCACTTTTCCCTTTATTTCAGCACTGTAAACAGAAGTCAGCTTCAAAGCGGGATCGCTCCATGACACCGCAAAATCTGCTGCCTCCATACCGCCGCCGCAGCAGGACATAATATCCACCATAACTTTTTCTCCCGGCTTTCCCTTTCCGCTTGAAATGCTTATGGAATACCCTTCATCATATTCCTTTTCCTCAGTGGTAACAGCCGTGGTCACAACAGCAGTGGAGGTAGTGATAACAGGTGTAGTTTCAGAAGAGCTTCCGGTCGCCTTCATTCCTACAGTTATGCTTCCCGAATATGTATTTACCTGTTCACGGTGTTCATTGCCCTCCACATCCTCATACTGATCCACTGCACTGAAATGCAGATCATACACGGTTCCGTTTACTGCACTGTCAGGGATGGTGAACCTTATATATGCAGCTGTACCATCGGGAATAGCGTCAGTATCATTTCCTGTTACCATGAGCATACAATACCCTTCCCCATTGTCGGATATGATACCGCCCATATTGCTGTCCATATATGCCATTGAAGATGTAAGGGACGGATCGTCCCATGAAACAGTTGCATCCAGCAGGGCAAGAGTATTATTGGAATACACATTTACAGGTATTATGACCGTTTCTCCCGGATTGCCGTTAGCACTTCCCACGCTCAGGGCAGGTGCTTCAAATGCCGGCTCTGCTTCTGCTTCCGGCTGTGGGGTAAGGACGACCCGTAACAGGATGATAAATGCTGCGGTCAGAACTATTGCGCCTGCTGCTGCAAAAGATATTAACCCGGATATGCGCTTCAAGATCTTTCCTCCATTCAAGAGAATATATACAGGCAACACCATGTAAGAAGCCAATGACTGTCATACAAGGCGTTCCCGATACTTATACAAATCATTTATTAATAATTTCCCGTTTTCTGTCTGCCTTAATATTTTACATAATCACATAAAATTTCAGAATCAGACAGGAACACCTATATAATTATATCACGAAGAAAATATTATGTCAAACAAAGTACATTATTGC
>CACZQG010000349.1 GCA_902783235.1 uncultured Ruminococcus sp. | reverse complement strand
ATGGCTGCACCGCAAAGCAGTCTGCCCTTGTCATCTCTTGCGGAATTGGGGTACTGTACTGCCTTTTCAATATCCTTTATGGTTATGAGTCCCTTGAGACATCCGTTGTCATCTACCAGGGGAAGCTTTTCTATTTTATGCTTTCTGAGTATTTCCTGCGCCTGGGGAAGTGTAGTGCCGATGGGGGCGGTTATGAGGTTTTCTTTGGTCATAACATCATCTATCTTGGAGTTGAAATCAGAGATAAAACGCATATCTCTGTTTGTGATGATGCCTACTAATTTTCCTTTGCCGTCAACGATAGGTACACCGGATATTTTGTATTTACCCATAAGCTCGTCAGCCTCTGATACCTTTCGGTCAGCTGTAAGTGAGAAGGGATTTACGATAACGCCGTTTTCCGAACGCTTGACCTTGTCCACCTCGTCCACCTGCTGCTCTATGGTCATATTCTTATGAATAATACCCACACCGCCTTCACGGGCAATGGCAATAGCCATTTCAGCTCCTGTAACAGTGTCCATTGCCGCTGTCATGATAGGAGTATTAAGATGGATGGTTTTAGTAAGATAGGTTCCCAGGTTTATCATATTAGGAGTCACATCGGACTTGGCAGGGATAAGAAGTACATCATCAAAGGTCAGACCTTCCTTTGCAAATTTGTTCTCATTAAGCATAAAAAACCTCCTGTAGCAAATCATATATTTCATTTTTCGGAACAGGTCAGCCAATTCAGACTGACCTGTAAAATATATTATTACTTATTATGATACTATTTTTTTAGCCTTATGTCAAGCCTTTTTTCGACAATAACAAAAGTTTTTTAAAAGAAATTTTCCTGTGTTTTCATAGGCTTGAAATGTGTCGCATAATATATTCTTGGCAAGAGAATTTTTGGATAAAATTATGGGAGGTCATATAAATGGATAAAACAGAATTACGGGCAGCAGCTGAAAAATACAAACAGGAAATGATGGAGCTGTACGGAAAAAAGCAGACGGATGCTCCTTCCGTGAACAGCGTCGGCAGCACCGATGTATCAAAAGAGTCGGCAGACATAAACGGAAGCAGGGAAAAAGCTGATACCCCTGTGAGAGAAGCCCAAAAGGATACAGAGGAAAACAGTGAAAAGAAAGACATGAGCAGCGATCGGGAAAACGGCGAAAATGACGAGAGGTCGGAAGATGAGGAGCAAGCAGCCGGGGAAGAATATGATATAGAAAAACGATTCCCTCCCCCTGTTTTACCTGATTTTATTAAGGCTGCATCCTCTCCTCAGCCTATAGAGGATGCCTTCGGCTATCTGAAGGTGAGAGTCCTCACCGGGGGCGGTGGTATACCTGTAGGAGGAAATCCTGTTATCGTATCCAGAAGTACCGATAAGGGGGAAGATCTGGTGAGTATGCTCATGACAGATCAGAGCGGCGATACCCGGGTATTACAGCTGCCTACCTACAGAAACCCCAACGGCACAGAACCGAATGACTACCGGGCAGCATCCGAATACAATATTTCCGTAGGCTCGGAAGGGTATTTTTCGGAGGAGAGCCGAGGAGTGTCCATATTTGACGGTGTTACCTCCATCCAGACCTTCAACCTTGTTCCGGAGCCCTATGACTATACAACAGATGATACGGTAATACACGATAATCCCGAACCGGAGGTGACAGCATGACAGGTCAGCCATTCATACCCAGAAGCATTACAGTACATCTGGGTCCCCCCTCCCAAAGCTCGGAAAATGTCACTGTAAGCTTCCGGGACTATGTGAAAAATGTTGCCTGCAGTGAGATATATCCCACATGGCCCGAAAACTCAATAAGAGCAAATATATATGTGATAGTATCATTTGCGCTTAACAGGATATATACCGAGTGGTACAGAGCCAAGGGGTATGATTTTGATATAACCAATTCCACAAGCTTTGATCAGAGCTTTGTAAACGGACGGGAAATATTCGGCAATGTCAGCCGTATAGCAGATCAGCTGTTTACAAATTATATACGCCGCCGTGGAAGGATAGAACCGCTGTTTGCTGCATTCTGCGATGGGGTGGAGGTGACCTGCAACGGACTGTCCCAGTGGGGAACAGTGGATCTTGCCAAAAACGGATATACTCCCTATCAGATACTCCAGTATTATTACGGCGAGGATATAGATATAATAACAGATGCACAGGTGATGAGCAATACCCCCTCTTATCCCGGTACTCCCCTGACTCTCGGTATTATCGGCAATGATATCCGTACTATACAGGTACAGCTCAATCGTATATCCAGAAATTTTCCGGCAATACCTAAAATAAGCGAGGTTGACGGAGTGTACGGTACAGAGACAGAAACAGCGGTAAAGGCTTTTCAGGAGATATTCGATCTGCCCGTGACAGGTATAGTGGATAAGACCACCTGGTATAAGATAGCGTATATCTATGTGAGCGTCAAGCGGCTTGCGGAGCTGAATTCCGAGGGTCTCAGCATGGAGGATATACAGCAGCAGTACAAGGAGGAGCTGGTACCGGGAATGCAGAGCATAGAGGTCAAGAATCTCCAGTACTACTTAGCGGTGATAGGTGCATATTATGAAGCGGTAGCCCCTGTATCCATAACAGGGTACTACGGTAATGAAACGGAGAACTCTGTACGTTCATTCCAGCGTGTATACGGCCTTGAAGAAACGGGAACAGTCAACCGTCAGGTATGGATAGATATATACCGTGCTTACAGAGGAATAATAGACGCTGTCCCCATTGACGATTCGGTGGATGTTATATTGTTTCAGGGACGAATACTCAAGGAAGGGATGTCTGGAGAGGATGTAAAGCGCATACAGGAATATCTTACATATATAAACAGATCCTATCCGGGTATACCGGCTGTGAACAATACCGGTTACTACGGTCCGCTGACACGGGCTTCCGTCCTTGCTTTTCAGCGGCAGTTCGGGATAAATCAGACAGGATTTGTGGGGGCGGTGACATGGAACGCCATTGCAAGCCTCTACTCCGATCTGAAATACGGCTTTGATAAGCAGCCGTTCCAGAACCCGGGATTTACTATTAAATAAGGAGGGAATACAATGCCATTCACTCAGGAACAAAAGCGTGATTTTATATCCGAGCTGCAGCATTATCTGTATGTACTGTCCTACCACGAAAAGCGCATACCCCATATAGTTTCCGACGGCATCTATGGCAGAGAGACCGCAGAAGCAGTAAGGATATTTCAAAAGCTCCACGGACTGAGACCTACCGGAGAAACAGACGGCAGGACCTGGGACGAAATAGTCAGTGAATATAAAAAGAATATGCAGCCCATACCATTATCGGTCTTCTGTACCGGCATGATACTTGACAGCAGCAGTGACGAAGATATGATATACATAGTGCAGGTGCTGCTGAAAAAGCTGTCCAGGCATTTCAATAACATACCCGGACCGGAAATAAACGGTGTATATGATGAAAATACCCGGCAATGTATTTCCTGCTTTATGGAACACTGCGGAAGAATGGGAGAGCCGTTTGACGAACAGGCATGGAACACCCTTGCTGCCGAGTATAACGCTGTGGAGATATGACCGCAGCCTGCCCTTATTAAAAGAATTGAAAAGGTCGCTTTTTGAAAAAAGCTTGGCAAAAACTTTTAATTTCGCTCATACTTTTATGGGTGCGGCAGCCGATAGCCCGAAGAGCAGCTATTTTGTGATATTGATGTCCCAATTAAATCTTGAAGATTTATGCGAAGAATAAATGCTGAAATTCAAGGAGGGAAGGTGCAGGAATACTGGCGT
>CACZQG010000348.1 GCA_902783235.1 uncultured Ruminococcus sp. | reverse complement strand
CTGAATGAGATGTTACCGGGAGAACTCGATGATCCTATAACCGGAATGCTTGTCTATTGCTATATCGACAGAACAGAAGGTATCAGTTTCAGGCCTTTTATGATAGCAGCACTTGGCAAAGAAAGTCTTCAGACTTATGAGTTCCCGCATCTTGATGATACTTTGTATGTTTTAAGACTGCGTGAAGGCAAACCAAAGATGAATGAGATACATGAAAATGACCGACATATGTATCTTTATGCAGTAGATCCCAATAAATACTCATTTATGGATCTTTCAATCCTTAACTTTGATACAGATGCATTCATCAGTATTAAAAACATGGTCGACGAAAATTACTATGTAAGTGAAGCAGTAGAAGATCTGAGATCTGACAGGTTTGCTTTTCTTGATAAATACAGACATCCCAGATTCCCTGATGACGTACAGGCATTATTATACCGCGAAGAAAACGGTATAGAACAGGTATGGGTAAGACTTGCATTTGCCACAAAAGATAATGAACTGTTCGGAGAACTTTTAAATGAACCCAACAGAGACTATGGATGTCATGAGAAAGATCTGATCGAACTTAAAGAAACAGATGTCGGAGATGATAAGGTTCTTGTATTCACCGGTCGAATAGCTAGGGCTAAATAACATGACTGAAGGGAAATCCGGCACCGGTTGTTGAAATTGCACAAAAAGGGCTTGTTTTTGACAGGCTCTTTTTTACGTCATCTGCATTTCGTGCTCGAATTTTAGCATTTCGTGCAATAATCGGCATAAAAATCCATTCTGTGGTAAGATATTGTCAAACTGAAAAAGACCATTTCTGATCATATAGGGGAGGTATAAAGGGAATATGAGAAAGATGATAGATAACATTTCAAAAAGACATATGGTTTCAATTTTCATATGTACAATATTTACTATAGTCCTCACACTGACTAATTTTGCGGGACTGTATCCAACGGAAGGGTATGCCTTTGAAAATGCTCCTGCAGATGGGACAGAATACAACATTACAGTTGGCCAGACGCAAACTATTGAATTACAAGGGGCCTTTAGTGTTTCGGCAATATCTTTGGAAGTAGCAACTGACAATGCTAATGCTACGGCAACTGTTTCGGAATATCAACCTGATTTCGTCGCAAATACTAGAAAAGCACAATTAACTGTAACCGGTGTTAATGTAGGAGACTGTGTAGTAACCGTAACTGAAAGGGTTACCGCCTTCGAGCCAGGTGCTGCGCCAGGTGCTACAGGGGATGTTAATACAGTATCATATACATTCCATGTTGCGGAGGCACCAAACACTTTTGTACGAGCAGAGATTGAAGCTCCCGACAGCGTAGTAAAAGGTCAGGAATTTAGGCTTACTTATAAATTTATCTTCTCAAAGGCAGTTTCATATGATGATCAGATAAATTTTGCTGGACGATATACAACTTCGAAAGATGATAATGCTGTATTTGTTAGAGATGGGTCAGGTAGTTTGAATGCAAATATTTATGTTAAATCCGGAATATATAAGTCAAATGTAACGGGAACATTAAATTTTAGTGCAAAGTGGGATAATGTAGTTCAAGCCACAAAAACCATAACCGTAACTGAGCAATCCTCTACACCAAGCACGGGGTCAACACCTTCAGCAGCAAAACCGCAGGAGGTAACAGAGTCTTCAGATGATTCATCAACACCGCCCGCAGAACCTGAAAATGAATATTCAAAAGCTGTAGATGCTGCAAATGCAAAGCTCGAGGATACATTGAGACAGATAAGCGCGTATGAAAAGGCAGGTAATAAGAAGGCACTGGATGAATTAAGGAAAAACGGCATAACTCTAGATAACGTGATACTTAACTGCTATGGAAAAGACACATATTCACTCATATATAAACTGACAAAGCTCGGTGTACCCGTAAAGATAGATTTTATAATCGATAAGGTAAAATACACCACAGCGATACCTGCATATACAAAGCTTGATCCGACAAGCCTGTGTGATAAGACAGGATATAGCGGCTTCTTTAATATCAAGCATCACTATGGCGGAAGCGAAAGAAAATAGATAACTGAAATAGAGATATATTATGGATTGGAGAAGAACAATGAGAAAGAGATTTATGAACTTATCAAAAAGATGTATGGTAGCCATCATGAGCGCAGCGATGCTCATGTCATCGGTAACAGTATCAATGGCATTCCCTGTAGGGGTATATGCTACTATGGAAGATAACGATTATGATATTGGAAGTCTTGATTTTAACTTAAGAAATAATAACGGTTATATTGATCAAGTTCTTGAAGGTTTTAGCGTTCAAACTAATAACGGATCTATAGATACTAATAATGGTACTGTTGTAGATAATAAAAGTAATAATGGTAATAGTCCTGATATTATCCTGAATAAGGGCACAGTTGTCAATAACTATGGAATGATTGGTGATAATAGGAATACTGTGTCTAACAACTATGGAATTGTTTCAAACAATAAGGATAGTGCAGTTATTACCAACCAGTATGCCGGTACTGTATCCGGTAATGGAACTATCACAAATTTCTTTGACGGAACTATCGAAGATGGAAGTAATGTATCTGTTACAAACAATTTTGCCGACATTACAACTGATACACCGGCTGCAGCCGTAAATGCTGCAAACCAGTACCTTTCAGTAACATTAACGGACATGGATGGTGCTAATGCTACTTATAATGCAGAGCAGTTCACTGCAGCAAATAATAAGCAATATCTCAAGGTGAAGAATAACGGCGAAGCAATTGAAAATGTTCAGGGAACTATAGAATTATCCGCAAAGCAAGGATATTCGCTTTCACTGGCAGATTCATTTCCTGTAAATGAAACGTACGGGTATGAGCTAAACATGGATGAGGGGAAATACTACCTGACCATATACCGTCCGACAGCGTCACTCACTATCAGTCCCGAGAACATTGGTCTTGTGATCAGTCAGTTAAAAAAGGCCGGCATATTGCCGAAAAACACAGACGTAGAAGTAACAACATCAAATGTAGATGTGAACGATTCTGCTCAGGATACATCAGTTTCAAGACCGGCGGTTGTCAACCCTAATGCAATAGGGGCATTTTATTACATGAATGGGATATTAGTTACCAATGCTACGATTGGCAAGACAGAACAGGGTTCACTGGCTAAAGCAGTATTTAATGCAAGTATTCCTCTGGGGTGGAATTCAGCATTCTCATTCAACCTTTCTATAAACGGTAAGAATGAGTATTCAAAAAAAGATGGAACCATAGTGCTCTATGTACCAAGTGAACTCCAGAAGGAAGGCAGAGAGTATAAGATCTTAGCTATGGATAAAAACGGCAAGGTATTTGAGGTTAAAGATTCTGATACCAATCCCAATGTAGTGACTTTTACCCCTAACATCGAAGGCTATGCATATTATCTGATATATAAAGATTAATAAAATCATAAAGATAATGAGAAAGAGGCGTTTGAACGCCTCTTTTTTATTGGGAAAGTATATAATCTGCGCAGATTTATATAGATACAACTGAATAAGGAACAATTAACCCGAGGGTCATCTTAAGATGGCCCTTTTTTCATTCTAACAGGAGGAAAAACATCATGAATGAAAAATTAGAAAAGATCAATGAATTCTTCGATGAAGAAGAAACAGAAATGAATGATTTTGGTAAGACAAACACATTAAGCCCTGTAGCGATAGCAGCGATCATAGCAGCGATCATCATCGCACTGGTGGCGGCATTTATCGGATTTGCTCATATGTCAGACAAGATGGAGCAGTCAAAGAAGGATACTATCGATGAGATGTATCAGATCGAGACAGAATGCTTAGAGAATGCAGATCAGATCTCTGAAGAGATGATCGATGAACTTAGTCAGATAAGGGACTATCTTACAAGCGTTGAAGAAAGCATCGCTGCAAACGAGAGTATCTTAAGCGAGTATTCACAGACAAGTGAGAACGGCTACTCAGAGTTGAGTGTCACTTATAAGGACTCTACACAGAAGATCGGTAACGACTTTAATCAGATGAACTCTCAGATAAAGACCACAAAGGAGAATATCGAGACACTCATCAAAGAACTTGAAGGCAAAGGGAACACAAACCAGAACGAACTTAAGACTCAGTACAACACGATAAAGGAATCGATCACTGAGATCGATAAGGAGTTCTCAAACAGTCACGATAAGATCAATGATCTCATAAAGGAACTCTCATCAAAGGAAGATTCAAATTCAAAGGAACTTGCAAGCAAGCTTAAGACGATGGAGAGCGGCCTTACCAAGGTCGAGAACGAAAACATGAGCCAGATAAGAGACAGATTAACGGATATG
>CACZQG010000347.1 GCA_902783235.1 uncultured Ruminococcus sp. | reverse complement strand
TGGATTGTCATTTCACTGTCCAATACATGAGTTCCCCATTTTGCCGGATTTGAATCGAAAAACCAAATATTTTTAGGTATGCTGTCTAACAACAATTTGCTGGCAAGGAACATCGTTTCAGCATCAATAGAAAGACCATATATTGCTGTACGGGGATATCCTGATTTCGGAAAATATTTTTCCAATAATTCTTTTTGCTTATTTGCTTCTTTACCGCATATTTCATTGATTGTCTCCATCCGCTTTATTATTGGCAAATGTTGTGTGCATACCCTTTCACAGCGTCCGCATTTGATACAATCAACAGTTTCAAACGGGTAAGCGTTACAAAACATTTTCCTCCATTCGTGAAAATGAGCTTCATCTTTACCTGAAAGAATATACTCATTATAACTTCCCATTTGGCGACTGACAAAGATTTTCTTAGGACAACCTTTACAATAATCACACATAGTGCATAGCGGCTCATCTGTGCAATTCATTTCTTCTGCTATTTTATGCCATTGCTCAGTAGTATTCTTGTCGTCATCTTCAATAGCATGTACAGCTTCCATCAGATCTCTTTCATTGTTTACACCGATTAGAACAGATGTCACTTCTTTATGTGAAGCAACAAAGCGGATAGCTCCTTCGACGACGCTTTCTCCACCTTGTTTTAAAGCAGCGAAGTATTCGGGATTCCGAGGAATAAGGCCGCCTCCTAATGGGTTCATAATAGCAACCCCCATACCTTGCTCACCGGCTGTTTTAAGCCCACTTAGACGATGCTTATAATTAAGCGCATTAAAACCTATTGTTACGCCTTCAAACCTTCCGTCATTCAGAATTTGTACAAGTTCATCTCCGCTGCAATGAGCTGAAAAACAAATATGATCAATAAGTCCCTGTTCTTTTGCACGAAGCGCACCTTCATATGGACCGCCTGGAGCAATTATTTTTCTATACTGATCAATAGTTAGTACACTCCACATAAGAAAAAAATCAATTTTAGGAACATGAAGACGAGTAATTGCAGATTCGACTCTTCGAAGCACAGCATCAGCAGTTGGATCAACACTCAGCATAGCCTTATTTGTAACGTAGAAATCGTGCTTGCCATAATGCTTAAATGCTTCGCCCAAAACATTTTCAGCCGTTCCGGCAGCGTATGTAGAAGCTGTATCAAAATAATTGATGCCAAGTTCAAGTGCTTTAAGAACTAAATCGACATTTTTATTAAAGCTCTCTTTATCAGGCTGTAACCTTACCGTTCCCATACCGATCAGAGAAACTTTCTTACCCGTTTTTCCATATTCTCTGTATCGCATTTTATCCCTCCATGCGTTTCAATAACATATCACGATAATCATCAATATTATCCATTGCAACTAATTCATGAAAACGGCATTTGTTACATGGTATAATGCTTTTTGTTCCATACTTAAGTAATCTTTTACACAGATTATTATGATTTTCTCCATTCCAAACCGAAAAAACAGATTCTTTATTTGCATCTCCTAAAACACAAATGTTTTTCCAATCACTACAACAAGGAGTTATTATTCCACTTGCCGAAATTGATAGCGCAAAAAAGGGAACCGGGCAAACTTCTTTATGTATTACAGGTTTACCGTAAATATCTTTTTCATCGGATTCCATTCCTAATTCTAAATCATACCAAAAGGGAACAGCATGTTCTACACATATTTTGTCACAAATGGGCGAAAAAATATCATAAAACCTATTCATTTCTTCCTGACTATGAATAACAGCATCTGTGATTTTCACAACAATTTCTCCATGTTTCATCATTTCATAGCAATTTCTTATTTGATTAACTAATATTTCGAAGTTTATCTGATTATGTGAAAACACCATATATGATTCATCATTTAACCCATATATGGATATATCAATACGATTTAATCCGGCATCTATAAGTTGTTTTGCTTTATCACGCGTTAAAAGCGAAGCATTTGTAGTTATACAATAATAGTCTGAAATGTTCTTTTTGTTCGCATATTTAATTATTTCAGACAATGATGAATTAACAAGAGGTTCACCATGATCGAAAAAAGATAGGCGTTTAATCTTTCTTGGGAATTCAGTCATATCATCGATGCATTTCTTCGCAAGCTCCACCGGCATGATAGTTTGTGGCATGATTTTAGCAGCTTCCCCATTTCCGTGAGGACAAAATGAACAATGAAAATTACACACACTTGAAGCGTCAAGAAAAACATGAAGAGGAGTATCAAGAGGTATATGTTCTTCAAGTCTGATGCGTTCAGTATTACCTTTTATTCCTTTTTCTGCCATATTACGCTCCTTTTCATACAATATGCAGCATATTTACCCAATTTTCCAATCTCTTATCATTAGGAAAATACTTAAAATAATGATTAGGCGATCCTTTAGTTGCTTCAAAGAATATCTTGCCTAGTTCGTTCAGCCGATTCTCTTCAAAACACACTTTTTCTTCAGATCTAACACAGGATAAAAACCAGTCTGCAGGATTATCACCAAAGAAATCATAGAACCTATGTGTCTTTTTGGGGTATTTTTCAGCACATTCGCACGTTTCAGAAAATCGTCTCCTGTTTTTTTC
>CACZQG010000346.1 GCA_902783235.1 uncultured Ruminococcus sp. | reverse complement strand
TACATTGGAAAGAAGCTGTTCAATAGATGCCTCGGGCTGACTATTAAGTGCCTCCAGCATTCTGTCCGTGCCAAAAAGCTCCTCATTTCCATCAGTTGCCTCGGGAACACCGTCGGTATAAACAAACAAGCAATCACCGGGATAAAGCTGAAATTCATGTTCCTTATAATCATATCCGTTTATGAATCCTGCATAGATGGAATGACGATATTTTACCAGTTCAAATTTTCCATCCCTGCGTTTTAATGCAGGATGCTCATGACCTGCATTTATTGCCTTACCCTTTCCTGTTGACAGCTCCAGTACAGCTAGCCAGACAGTTACAAAATAGCCTTCATCATTTCCATCACAAAGATGATCGTTTACCTCTGAGATGATTTTGGCAGGACTAAGCTCGCCTGTTCGTGCCTGATTCTTTATAAGAGTTTTTGAAATAGCCATAAACATCGCAGCAGGAACACCCTTACCGGAAACATCTGCAATTACCATACCCAGATGATCCTCATCTATTAGGAAAAAGTCATATAGATCGCCGCCGACCTCCTTGGCAGGAGTCATTGATGCGAATATGTCAAAATCCTTCCTGTGAGGGAATGCCGGGAATATACTTGGAAGCATTTGCTGCTGTATTCTGGCAGCAATACCCATATCTGCATCTACAAGTGCCTTATTCTGTATCAATATTCTGTTCTTTTCAATGTTTTCACGCACTTCAAGACTCATTTTAGCAAAGGTAAGTGCCATCTTCTCCATTTCATCATATGTACGGAATTCATCCGACATCTTAAATTCCACAAATTCCCCATTAGTCGCTTCGAGCTTTTCGGTAAATCGTACAATAGGCTTTGATATTCTTCTTCCCAGATAGTAAGCTGAAAAGAAGGCAAACAAAATAACAAAAATGGTTATTCCAAGCATAAGTCTTGTAAACTTTTTCTGAATACTGTCAAATTCATCCTTCATATCAGATACGACCATATCTTCATTAACCTTATATTCATAGTCGTCAATAAATTCATCTACATAATCATTTTCCACAACAAGAGAATACATATTTACATCCTTTATTGCGTTTAGAACAAATTGATACTTTTGACCATCTATTATACAACTGTGTGATTCTCCAATTGAGGGATTGACAGTCAGATAAACCTCAATAGAATCATATAACTTGTTAAAATCAAATACATCTGATTTTCTTAGATCAATAAACTCTCCTGTATCTTTATCCTTCAGATAATCTTGATCATTTGTACAAGTTATTACCCTACAATTTCGATCCAGAATGCAGACAGTGTCATGATATTGAAAGTCGTTCCCTGGACCATACATCAATTCACTTATTTTATCCACTAATATATCCATACCTATTACAGCGAAAAGCTTATTATCGATCATAACAGAAATAGAACAAACGATCTTTTTTTTCCCTGTAAAGAAATCCTCTGTAACATCTGATACGAATAAGGATTTAGTGCTTATCGCTTGTTTATACCACTGACACTCTTTAAAATCAAATTCTTTAATTTTATCATTTTCATCATATTTATATTTGGGACTTGAATCAGCTGTAACATATAATCCTTCAGGAACTGCAATAAAGCATGAATTCACAGTATTACTGCTTTTATACATAGACATAATCATGTTTCCCATGCTGCCCAGTAATTCAAGATCCTCATATTTTTCAGGATCCGCTCCCGGTGCAGTTATAAGCTGTACTTCACTTTTATTGAAATAGCTTAGGGATGGAGATGAAGGTATATCTTCTTTATAATTATCAGAATGATTATACATATCTATTATAACACTTCTCATTACAGTAAGGTCTTCAAATATGTCTGCAAAGATCTGTCTGAACTTTTCTACATTATTACGGGATATCTCTTGCGTACCATACAAAAGATCCCTTGACATATAATCTTTATAGTTTTTCTCAGACAGAGCTCTCATTTCATCAATACTGTTTGTGCCTGCCTTTTTCATCAAACTGTTCTGATAGAATAAAACAGGTACAAATATGGCTATAAGAACAAATAGTATCACAAGCGTCATTATTATGATCTTATTCTTCATACTGATAAATCGTGCTTTTTTCACTTATTTCCTCCAATCTGAAATGATTGCTATTCTAATCTTTCAAACTTATCCCCAACAAGCTTTTCAAAACGTGAAACGACTCTTTTAATAGAAAAAAAAGTCATAATGGCTCTGCCGCAAAATGCATAAAGTATGAGACTGCCTTTCTTTTTTTCTTTATCCTGCTCATCTTTATTTTCCTTTAAAACAAGAACTACCGGGCGAAATACCACAGGCTTTACAAAGCATACTATTGCATCAGGCTCGCATTCAAGATAAACACGAAGTCCAAGATCCTGAAGCGCACGCTCTGCATGATAAAGTGCCTGTTTGCTATTATTGAATGTAGTATTAAACCTGAAGGTCTTTTTTTTCAAACCAAATAAAAGTGTTTCCTTTGCACCATCTCCCACACCCCAGCGTGTTACAAGATGGACTTTGCCTGCACGCAGCTTTCCGTCCTCTCCTCTTTTAAGATTGCCGGTAAGAACAGATTTTATCTGCCTGTTATACTTCTTTTTTTTAGCCTGTTCCTCTTTTTTTTGATTCTTTTTTTCTTCCTTTGAAATTTTTTCTTCTGCCACGCTACTGTTTCACCTCCAAAAGCTTCCAATCTCCGTCAGCACCTACAGTACAATCAAGCAATATCTCCTTCTCCAACTGTTGACTTTTAAGTATCAATCTTCCATTTTCATTACTGCTCTCAGCACCATTTGATTCAAAATAACTGCTCAACATAGTATTATTGACATTAACGCCGTAAAAGAAAATATCATTATCATCACTGCTGCCTGTATATACTTCATATGGCTTGTTCTCCGTATCCTGAGGATACTCAGCTGTCAGCTCCCAATCACCGCCGCAGGGTAAGAATACCTTGTTATCCTTTATTAAATAGGGTGTATCTGTGTCTAACGCTCCCGCAGCTGAAAGCTGCTGATGAATATCACCCAATAAGCAGTTCAGGACACCGCTTTCACCATTATTTATCATTATATCTACAGTAACACTTACCGCCTTATAATCCATTTCACCAATTTTTCCTGCCTGAGAAATATCAATAGTCAGGTAACCCTGTGACATGGGAGACAATGTTACGGTAAGATTTCCATTATCATCTGTATTATAATCTGAATGATATAGCTTGTTTAGCTCTGGTGATATGCCCCAGCTAAGGTCTGATGAATCATATCCCGATATCTCTAGAATCAGTTTATTCTCATCCCTTGAAACATATACCGGCTTTCCTGTATCGGCAAAAAAGCAGAGACGATCGTCCTGCTCATCATTGCTGTCATCACTCAAGGATAATAGTATAATAGCTGCCAATATGAGCAGCAGTATCAATACTGCTGCTCCAATGGCTGCTATCCTGTGGTTCTTAATAAAATCCATCAATTTTTCCATTGCGATTTCCTTTTACCGTAGTGATCTGCTGCCCCGACATCAGTCGGGACAACAGACCTTTACTAATCATTATTACTGGTGGGAAGCTCAGCTTCTTCCGGCGGAGCTGTTAAAAGCTCCATCGGAGCAATTACAGTAGTCTGAGTTGTTGCCGGGCTGTTGACACCAATCTGCGACTGTGAACCTGTAATATTTGTCACACCCGTAACAGCGGTGCTTACAGGCACTGTAATATTAATAACATCCTTTACCGCAGGGTTTTCTATAGAATATACAGTTATAGAATAGGTTTGCGGTGATGTATAATTATTCATCGGTGCTGTGAATACCATCGTTCGAGTACCTGATCTTGCAAGAGTTCCCGGAACAGCAGTTTCTGTACCATTTACCAGCCATGTAGCTGTTGCATCAAAATTCAGACTGGTGTTTGAAAGCATTACTGTAAAGGCTGCGGTCTTACCACCATCCAGGATAAGATTCATAAGATGGTCCTTAACCTTTGACGTTGTACGGTTGGCAGTAACGGTAGTATCCATACCAATGTCTTTCAGAATGATATTCTCTTCACCTGCCGACTGAGAAAGCTCCTTATTTATACTTCTGCTGAATGATGGTGCATCTCCCAGTCTTAATGTACCCTTAATATCCGATATCAGCCAGCTTGCTGTTCCGCTGTCATTATATGGCAGGATATACATTGATACAAGCTGCTCACAATCTCTCAGGAAAAGCCTTATCCTTGCAGGCTGTCCTGTTATGAATTGTTTAACAGGAGATTTATCCTCTGTTACCTGTTTAAGATCATCCAACTGAATATATGGTCTTATATCATTTATAACAAGTGTAGGAACTCTCAAAGCACCCATACTATCGGTATAGTTGAAGGTCATTCTTACAGCAGTATCTGTTCCGCTTTCTCTTCCCTCAACGGCATTGCCCGTAGTAATAGTCAGATCAAGTGGAGTCAATGAGCCTGCTCCATTCATCCCGTTTGCAGTAACATCAAATTCATCTACCGCATTTTTCAATGTATACCTATGATCGAAGCTGACTACTCCTTCACGCTTCTCATTCACATATACTATATTATCTGAATCCTCAGCAGTCTGTTTCTCCTTATAGCTATAGTTGATTCCTAATGCACCCTCCACATTAGCCTTGATATTTCCAAAGGAAACTATCCTGTATCCTGTTATTTCAGCTACAAAAGACGTATCAAACGGTATCTCCGCCATCATTCCTCCGGTTATCCTATCTATGCCTATATCTGTAAAGTACACATAGGGAGTATACAGATCCTTGCCCTGATTATCAATGGTAGATTTATATCTTAGTGCAACAGCAACGTCATTTTCCTCCGGGAACAAAGTAATATCCTCAGTTTCAGTTCCCAATGACATCATAAGTACCTGTCGCTTAGGCTGTTTATATTTAGCAAAATCATTTGGTCTTGCTGATATACCTAAAACTGCCGAAGCGTTATTAAAGGATATCTCATATGTCTTGATAACAACGCCTTCCCTAACCTGCTGTACTATTGCATGATCGAAGAGTACATCCGCATTTCTGCATTGCAATCCCATCTCACACAGGTTTTGCATACCTGTTGCGGGAACACCCTCCACATAAAAGACCGCATTATCAGTACCGCTACCTGTAGTTTTCAATGAAGTTTCACGAACCTGCATTATTTCAGAAAATGGCAGAGAATACTGGAGTGCCGCACTGACATTTACACCACTAATATCCTTTGTACCGCTTCCCGGGTATACATATACATCCAATGTATCATTTTCAGAATCGGGAAGCCTTGTAACAGCAGAGAACCAGGCAGCATTTTCTGACCATTCTATAGTGTTAGCAGAGAATTCCAACTCCAAGGGCTCAGGAGCACCTGCCGGAAGATACAGCTCAACCTCCTTAGAATCCATAACCATCTGGCAGAGTTTATCTGTTTCCATCTTTCTGTAATACTCATTGTTTTCTGTTATCTGCACAATTCCTGTATCAGAAAGTATACGAGAAATGCTAATACCGCTTATTACCCATTTAGCAGGTTTATTATTTCGGCTAACCGCATATAAAGTCATACCCTTTATGCTTTCCACATCTGCCAAAGGCGGCAAAATAAACCGGTCAATATGATTTGGTCGAAGCATCCAGTCAGGATCAGACACAGCTCCCATATTATTATACATAGCCTGATTGCTTCCGTCAGATGCTGCTTCATACATCTTGGGAGTCTTCTTCATATAATCAGCCATACGTGATACTACGTCAAAGCCAATCGTCTGGATCTGACCCGAGGTATCAACGTATCTGAGATCACAGGCTATACTACCGTGGACCTGCAAAAAGTCTGTATCCCAGGGCTCTGTTGCCACCTCACACAACAGATTGATAACATTCTTTTTGGAGGAAACAGTATAATTCTTTCGTGACATCTCACTTAAAAATCTTCCGGGCTGTCCCTTTATAGAATTCTTTTCAGCACTGTCATGATAATCAATATCTATCCAACCTACATTATCTATGATATATTGAACTGATGAACCCCCGTTTGATCTTTCTGTAACAGTAATTTTATCAATATTGAGTTTATCAAATACATCACTGTTATCCTGCAGATCCTCAGGAATGATCTTGATCTCTCTGAGATCACTGTAATCACGATTAACAGCTATACTAAACTGTTCATTACATCCTGTTCTGAAGCCATCGGCAGAAAGCTGCTGATTTGCAAGAACAAATCCGCTGCTGCCGTTTTTAAATCTAAGCTGGAAATAAAACTGGTTCTTCGAGCCTGCATCACCATTGACATTTATAGAGGAAGAATCATCCGCTACCTTAACAATAACATCATATACTTTCCTTTTTTTAACAAATCCAAGATTCAGCTTAGTTTGCTCATACGTCATGGAATAACGCATATCATTATAGTTGATCTCTCCTGTATAGGAAGCTGTTCCAGACTCGGTGGAAAACAGATAAGAATCCCCCGATGCAAACAGCTTATGCTTTTTTAGGTCTATAGGAAAAGGCGGAAGCACTGTTCGCTCCATACTCCTGACTATCCTGTAACCGGAAACAAGACTTCCGGCACTTAGATTCTGAGCATAGACCCTTAGTTTACTTAGATTATCTACTACAACTAAGGATATACTCTTGAGCTGCCATTCATCCTCTGCCCCGGAGGAACCATCAAGTGATATTTCCACTCCCGTAATTACAGAAAGACTATCAAGCTCCACCGGAAATTCTACAAAGTTTCCCGGCATTACTCCATATGCATAGCCAAAGTTTGAATTATTATCCTGTGTTGAAGGCCAATATCCAAGGTAGCTTATAACCTCATTCTTTAGGTCATATATCCTTGTAGAAAGCTTATCTCCGGCTTTGTTCTGATATGCAACCCTTGCCTTTATATTTGCAGTAGTACCGGCACCCTGCATATCATCCGTCCTGAGTCTCAGCATATATTGAGTAGTATTCTTTATACCAATGATCGGCTGACCTGATTCATAAGGAACAAGATCAAATCTGTCAGATGTACCCGGATTTATCTTTATTCCCTCATCCCTAGTAGTAGTATAATACATCAAAGGCTCATTGGATTCATAATCATAGGTATAGCTGTAGCTTTTAAGCACTTCACCTGTAACTGTATCCGTTCCGTCCGGAGTATTTGACATAACGCAATCTCCCTTAAATATGGAGATACCGGATATTGCTATACTATCATTATCAAGTCTGTCAGATAAACCGGAGGCAGTTGATTTTGGATTAAAGTCACCGGTTTGCCAGATAACTGTCCTTGCTGCATTTCCAAGAAAAATCTTTGCGGATATAAGGGATGAAAACTCAGGGAAGCATCCTGAAAACGCAAGAGTGTCTCCTCTTTGTCCCAGACCTATCGTGCGAACAGGATTTACTATTTTCCCTGCCAAAAAATCATCCTGATACTGTGCCAATACAGAAAGAAGCACCGGCATAGTAACATTTCTTGTCCAGCCATTCTGATCTTTATACTCAATTTGTATAGCAATATGTTCAATCATTGAGTTAATGGCATTTGTCAACAGAAAACAGTCTGCCGGATCTGTTCTTAGAAGAGACTCGATCCCCGCATCCTGCCTGTCGGCAAGATCAATTCTCAAGGTATAACGATCCTTCATTGGATCAGGAACAGCTCTTTCATCAGCTTTTACAGATCTGAGACCAAAATACTGAGAAGAGCCTCCTGCTATAACAACAATATTGTCCCCTTTTGAGGAAATTGTAGTCATTCCGCTTTTCTTGCTTTGCAGGCTGCAAATCCGTGTCTTACCGATATTGTAAAAATACTTGCCGGACACTCTGCCGTACTCGCCTATACCGCTGACAGAATCTACTTTACATACAGTCATCCCCTGAACCGACCATGACCCACTGGACATAAATGCTTCTATACCGGTTATAGAGTTTATACCTGATTCAGCCACAAATAGATACTCATCCACTGACCAGGAATCAAGCGCACTTGGAAGTCCGGGCTTCCTTCTGGTATAATTGGGTATGCTCTTTATAGATGATCCTATAGTGGTTTTATTCATTATATAGTTATAGCTTGATTGTATAGAATGAGTTTTAGGGAAAATGTACTTTGTCTGAGCAATATTATTATTGTCATTATAGCGCACTACAATATACTCCACACTGGTCCCAGGCTGATTACCGGTAGCTACAGTAAGTGCGTACACATCCTTATCAACAGCCTTTTTTACCGATGATACATCTTTTTTAATCAGTTTTCTTGTAGGTGTATCACTGCCTGTTACATCGTGTTCCTGCCACTGCTCACCAGAATCAAAGTCCTTTTCTTCACCGTTTTCGGTAACACCCACTTCTCCGCCTGTAGTATCAGAAGCAGCGGTATCATCCGTATCCACATCAACAGCAATATCTGTTGGTGTTTCCATATCTGGCTCTGCATGGACAATAGGTACTGTAGGATAAGCCATAAGAATTGCCCACGCAAGTACTGCCGATACAAAACGAAGTATGGTTTTTTTAATAAAATTATCTTTAGTTTTCATGATAGATTCAATATCTCCGCAAATCCTGTGAGTTCAAAAACTTCCATTATATATTTGTTTACATTTTTAGCGGTAAGTTCACCACGATTAGAGTGTATTTTCATATAAGCAAGCTGTATTGAACGAAGTCCGGCACTTGATATGTACCTGAGATCCTGCATATTCAAGGTCAGATCTTTAAACCTATCTGCCATCTTAATGAGTATATTTCCGAATTCCTCGGCATTTTTGGCATCAACCTTGCCTGAGAGGATCAGTTCTCCTTCATTGCCCTTGTCAATCAGTTTAATGTCCATCTTCAATTCCTCCTGCTCTTTCTCTGCTGTCTGATATAAACAGTAAGATCATTAAAGCTTATCTCCATTTTCTGAACATCGATCTCATTCATTTTATCTGATATAGTCATTTCACTATAGCTTTGAAGCTGCTCCTCCAGAATAGCATCGATATCAAATTTAAGCTCAAATTCATCTTCACCCCGGTTATCCTCGTCATCATCCTCATCGTCGTCATAAAGCTCTATTTCATCATCCAGACCATGTTCCTCATAATCATCATAACTATATGAGCTTATATCATCATCTGTAAATATCAGATCATTTTCAGACTCCAATTCGTCTCCCAAGTGAAGATCATCATCATCACGAGAATCAATTTCTTCATCCATATATGGCTCTTCATCGGCATTAGAATCTATTTCTTCATCTGTGTAAAGCTCTTCATCTGCATGAGAATCAATTTCTTCATCTGTATAAAGCTCTTCATCAGTATTAGATTCAATTTCTTCATCTGTATAAAGCTCTTCATCTGCACGAAAATCAACTTCTTCATCCGTGTAAAGCTCATCCTTTTCATAGGATCCCGGCTCCTGATCTGTATATTGATCATTAGCATCATCAATAAGCTCTTCATTGATCTTGTCCTGCTGAATACTATGATCCTTTTCAGAAATGTCAGCTGCATTTTCTGCATCTGCCATGCTCTCTGCATTTTCATTTACTTTACCCGGTACAGCAGGCGCACCATAAGCTAAATCTTGCAGCTTTTTGTTCATTTCACGCTCAACTTCATCACGAACCATAGCAATAATAGCAGACATATCCGGAAATGACGGCTGCACAGGTGTTTCCTTCACCTTTTCTTCGGTAAATCGTATACCTCCGTGATCCACATCACCTTCATCCGGTACATGACGATCAGCACTATCGGAAGCATCATCGACAATATCCGTTATTTCTTCAAAGGTTATGCCAGTGTTACCACCGGATAGGTCAGCATCAGAAGCAGTCAGCTGTGCTGCTTCCTCTGCACTCAGTTCTGTAAATGTTATTAATGAAGAGGAATCATCGTTTGATACTTCCTTTTCTGTTCTGACAAAACGATCAGCAGAATTTATATCATGAAGCTCTCTGCTGTCAGCAACAAAATTTTCCCAATTAACTTTGCCATTTTCTCCTGTAAAGTACCGGCTGATGTAATCAGGCTTTTCAAACATTTCCACCATTGAATCAGGGACTTCAATTTTAAAGGAAGAACGACTGGTAGGGCTCATAACAGTAAAAGCCATACCTCTTGGAGCAGTAAGTATCTGCTCCTGTTCCATTTCATTTATTCCTCCTGCTTTTTCATACAGCTTGCAAAGATCATCCATATCATTTGGTGAAAGTCCAAAAATAAAGCTGTACTGGCAGGCATTGATTATAGCTGTTGATTTACGTGCTATCTCCTCACTTCCAACAAAATCCTTGATATTCTGAGTGATCACTATCTGCATACCATTGTATTTTCTGATACGTTTTGCAAGCTGGAACATAAAATCCAGAGCAATAGGAAATTTAGTATCAATAAATACATGAGCCTCATCTATTACCACAACTATTTTACGGTTCAAACCGTATTTTACATTATAGTCACGGTTTTTGATTATCTCATTATCAAGATATTTTAATATAAGCAGCATCTGAGCATTGGCAATTGTGGAATTGCGATTTGCCAGCAATGACTGGAAATTGAATACCGTAAAATTCTCATCTGTAGTAATAGATGAAAAACCGTTCCATATACTTGCATTTCTGCCATCACCCGCAAATTTTGAAACATAATTCATAAGAGTTTGAAGTATATTTCGCAGATACTCGTTTTTGGTGCGCTGAAAATCCTCCAGTACTATGTCATATAAGTCATCAAATATGGGGTAATCCTCCGGTACCAGTGTGGAAAGATCGGTTTCAGCAGTTATACTGAAATTCAGATACAGTCTCTCAACAAGTGAATTCAGATACTCCAACGCTTCCTTATTTACATCCGGTAAAATCTGCCTGAAAAACTCCTCCAGAAACTGTAGATGTGCGGAAAAGCTGCCGCCTATACTATCATCCCCTGCCTCATCATCAGCAAGAGTTGTTATGATCTGAAATGGATTGAGTCTGCCATATTTTGCATTACCAACATTTATAACCTTACCGTGGAGGTTATTGGCAAGCTCAGTATATTCATTTTCAGGATCGAGAATGAATATCTTTGCGTCCTCGGAAGCCATATTAGTCAGCAAGGATTTTGTACCATAGGATTTACCTGATCCTGACTTACCGATTATAACCATATTTGAATTGACTCTTTCTGAATCACGTCTGAAAAAGTCTATAAATACAGGAACACCGTCATTGCTTCCTAATCGAATACCGCCTTCATCCGAAACACGAGCATAGATCCAGGGGAACATTCCGGCAATTGTATTGGTAGGCATTCCCCTTCCCTCTTTAAGCATAGGGTCATAGGCAGAGACCTGTGAACCGATAAAGCCCTCGATCTGAGCAAAATCCATGTTATTCAGCTTCATTCCTGTTTCCTGCCAGGTTCTGCGGACATTTTTTTTCATATCCGCCACCATAGGCAGATCAGTATGCTTTATAGCGTCAACATTTCCAAGCTCACCGGTTCTCACAGCATCATATGAAGTTATGTAAATATTTACAGTGTGCAGCACTTCATTTTCCTGCTGCAATGTAATAAGCAATTCACCCAGTGTTTCGATATGTGATTCAATCTCAAGTCTTTTTGAGTCTATACCTGTTGTCCTGTACTGACCACGCAGCTCCTGAAGCGACCGGTCAATAGCACGTATTGATTTTGAGCGTTCCATAGGGGTGATCTTAACCGTCACTTTTGTACCGGGAAGGGACATAACACCAGCGATCCATGAGTCTCCCACATAAAACGGGTAACCGACAACCAGCATCTCATGAGTAACTATCTTATTTACAACAGCATTTCTTGTTGTAAAGGAGATACTTTCAGGCATTGCCCATGAAACGTAATCCTTCGGGTCTAATCTGTCTGCATCTCTTTCATCAAAATCAAGACTATTGGTATATTTCAGGAATATAGCTATTTCCTTGTCTCTTGATATACGACGGGCAGTAAGCTCTGCCTGTCTCAGAAATGTCAAAGCAGTTCCTGTATCAATGTTAAGCTGCTTTTTGTTGCTGTTGAAAAGAACAATATAGTAAAATGGCTGGATTATTTTTTCTTCAAAACAGATCTTACGCATTTCATTGATACGGTCATACTGTATTTCTACACGGCTTTGCAGTTCTTCTTCTGTTAAAAGCCCGTTTTCATAGGATGCTTTTAGTTCGTCAAGCTTATCATATTCCTTGGCAAGATAACTATCATATAGTATAGGACGCTCAATTTTTACAATATTGGCTGAATATCCGCTTCTGATGGAGCGGAGCAGCTTACCAACGCAGTTTTCTATAGCATTATTTCTGCGGTATTTACTGAAAAATCTGAAATCAACAGGTTCGATCTCAATAACTGTACCATAATACTTGCCATCGTATTCAATAAATCCATCTACAATCCCGGTAAAAGGCATTATATCTCTGATGTCATTTTCCTTACCGACTCTTTCTTGTTTTTTTTCTGTTGCTTCAGGTCTTTTTTTCTTCTTGCTGGACTTCTGTTCATTATCATCCGGAGCATCTGTGCTTTCCAAAACAGATGAGGACTTCTTTTTGATGTGAAATAATCCTTTGAGTCTTTTGCCAAGAGTGATCTTTTCCTCCACAGGGATAGTATCCGAAAAGACCTGGCTCCACTGCTCTCGTTGATTTATCTCATCCCCCTTATTAAGAAGATTTTCATCCGAAAACATCCTCCAGTAGAACTTAGGATACGAAAGATACCTTAAAAAGTTCAGCAGCAATCGATAATTCGGCACCTCATCAAGTCTGAATATCAGCATTCCGCCCAGTGCACCAACCACTACAGCTATATAAATACGCCCGGGGAAAGTAGACAGGATAACAAGAGCGATAAGTGCAAGTGTTACGATGCCGACTATTATATCACCCAGTGTAATACCACGGAATAATTCAATTTTCACTTTAGTTTTTCCGGGGATTAACCTCATCTCTCTTGTTTCCTTTCATTATTGATTGTTAGGGGTGTTCCTCCCGATTCGGAGGCAAATTATTATTGCCATCGGTTTTTTGGGGAACTTTATTTCCTTCTTTTTTCGGTTTGTCTTCACCCAAAAAGCTTCGCAAATCTGTATTTAGCTTACCATTCTCGTTTACTGCTCTTCCGCCGCCCTTTTTCCTTAACCGTTCGTTCCTAAGATCATTAGCGGCTTTATTTCCAAACATTTTTCTTATGCTTTCATCAGATACATTTTGGTTATTGTGACGCTCCGGCTTGGGTATATCAGGTATCTGACCGTTTCTGCGTCCTGCACCACCTCTGTTTTTATTTTCCGGGTTATTTTTCGGGCGACTGAAAAGCTCTTTCATATTCCTTGGTTTCGGATTATTTTTCCTTTCATTCTTTACATTATTTATACTATTATCATGTGCATCTGCATTATTGACAGCTTTTTTGCCATCATTTTCATTGCCATTATTAATAATATTATCTCCTGCCGCCTCATGCTGATTATCGGGCATTTGAGCTTTTTCATCATCGTCGAAAGCACTGATAAGGTTTTCACCGCCAAAGCTTTCATTTTTCATAAGATCGTCCATGCTGAAGTCATGCGGATTATCCATAATACCATTCATATCTCGTTCCATCTCAGGCATTGGATTGATCTCTGCATTATCAATATTTCCGCTGATAAGGTTTTTACCTCCCAAGGGTGCACTATTGATAAAATCATTCAGATCATCACCTTGAAGTTCTTTCTCTTCATCATGCTGCATTTCAGGTATATTATGGCTCTCATCAGCAGCATTATTATTCATCTGTGCATTATGCTCATTCATAGGAATATCATTGTAATCTTTAAAGCCAATATCATTGCCAAACATATCTCCGATATTAAAGTCATCCTCTCCATGAGACACCTTGTCGGCAGGATCGGCTCCCATAAAGCTCCACATATCATTCTCAGGATCACCGTTATCCTTATTATTATGAACCTGATTTGCTGAACCGGGCTTTTTCACACTGTCAAGACCTTTTTTACCAAAGAAATTCTCGATCCTCTTATCCTTATCCTCTTTACTCAGATCATGACCCTGATTTCTGTTTGGAGGAGGAAGCTTATTGGCGTTACTTCCACCTTTATTGCCCTTTCCGCTTTTCTTGGATCCATCATCATTATTGTTCTTATTACCGGGAAGATCGTTTTCATTTTTATCGGTTTTCCCTTTCACACCATTGTTATCAATATCGTTATCGATACCATTGCCGTCATTCTTATTATTATCGGTATTAACTCCCTCATTGCTATCCTGGGATTTATTGTTCGGCAGTTCGGTATTGGACCCACCACCGCCGCTGCTGCCACCGGCACCGCCTTTGCCGGTCACTTTATCCCAGAGTGCGGATAATGGCTTTACAGGCAAAGAATCAACATAATCCTTTACAGCAAGAGCTGCTTTACCCACAGTACTGCGTCTTGCGTAGTCTGTCATATCACCTGCATAGATAGACTGCATTCCTGCCTGATCTGCTAAAATACCTGTAAGAATGCCATTAGCTTTCAGTATAGCCTGTGCAGCTGCAACGATTATAAGCACCTTTCCCAATGTATCAAGAAATGTATTATCTGAAAGATGCAGATTCGGACTCATTATAACAGGAACGAATATCAGATAAAGACGCATGGATATAACAGTAGCAAATATAGAAAATACCTGTACTATAAATGCTGTCATCCACTGTCTGAATTTACCGCCATCATCAAGGGGTGAGACAGCAATAATAGGCGGTGCAATAAGATACATAAACAACAGATTGAATATTCGTACAATACAATTGAGAATAATAAGCGCCATAACACCCAATATCATAGTACCTGCAAGGTATATGACCAGATAATTCATCTTTGAGGGTGACAGGCTGAAATCCTTATTCACCTGATCAATATCAAAGGCATCCTTTGTACCCAATACATACGGTTTTCTGAGGTTATCGTAAAGATCCGGATTTTTATTGAATGCTTCATTTCTTGCCGCCGCAGTATTACCAATACCCATAGTACCAATAACAAACAATACACGGTCAAGAGCAAGATTATTCCTATTATATGTATTCTTTCTGTCAAAGGATTCAAGTGCATGAAATCCCGAATTGGTTTTGAGTATATTCATGCAGTTGCTAAGTGCGTTGGCAATACCTTCATTATAATTGTCCACAGGCACTTCCTTATTAAAATCAGCAGCCAGTGCCAGCTCCTGAAGAACTGACTGCCAGGTAGTTTCTGCTTTTCCGCCGGCTTTATCAGGTTCTTCATAATCATACTTGAACATACCCGTATCCGACAAATATTTCAGATCACCTCTGATATCATTATAACAGGTATTCAAATTGTATCTGCTGAGATAAGAAGGGTTCAGGGAGTAATTTCCCACTGTATTGAATATTCTTGACATTGCTGCAAACTGCTCATTGGTGAAGTCAATATGCGGATTGCCCTCTGTAAGCTGTACATTCTTATCAAATATATCGGTAACTGATTTCATAAGAACGTTGGTAGAGGTTATCACTACAGTCATAGCAACATTAAGACTAAGTATTATGAGAATACTTTTAAGCAGTCCTCTGAGGATCTGTCCAAAGGTGTGCTTTGCCTTGTCATCAAGATCAAACATTTTTCTGACTACTGCTGTTAGAGCAAAAACAAAGCTCAGAACAATACCGATAGCAGCCATGCCCCAGTATATACCTGCCACAGCCTTGTTACCGAAAAATACATTGATAAGATATGAATCAGAGTTATCGTATGTTACCATTGCAGTACCGGTAAATACATCAAAAAGCTGCTGCATATAGCCAACTGCTTTGCAAATGACCTTTTCAATGACATAGAATAGTTTTGCCAGAATATTATCAAGGATATAGCTGATACCTTCCTTAATCATATTTCCTACATCAAACATACTATCGCACCTTCAATCTCTTCCTTGACACATACAAGAATACAATCACAGCAATTATAACTGCCAGCGAGATCAATCCAAAAAATACGCCCTGATAGTTAAGATAAAACTTGATCTCAAATTGTTCCACCGTTTGATTACCAGCATCATCTGTAATCGTCAGCACATACTCACCCGGAACCGTAAAGATACCGTCTTTTGGATATTTCATTTCCCTTCCATCATGAATTACACTAACGCTGTCATATTCATCCAGTCCGATAAGAGTAACAGTTCCCCTTGCTGCACCGTCCACCGTTCCCTCCAATTCCACCTTGGGAGGGATATGATCCACAGTAATATCAAGACCATAATCAATGCCTGTTGCAGCACATCTGTATGATATCTTGTAATCACCATCCTGACTGAAATCCACCTTCTGTCTGTCGGATAAAAGCTGAGGCTCACCGGAAAGGATCACCGAATTCAGCAGAAACCCGTCAGGAAGATCATATGCAGTAAGGGCACCTGTCTTTTTAGGAATAATAGTAAATGAAAACAACTGGTGATCAACTCCGTCTTCACTTACCAAAAGAGAATAGCTCCCGGAAGCAGATATTTCAGACATATTCTGATTCTGAGCTTCTTCACCGTTTATGTAAAGCCTTGCTGTAACATCGGAATCTATCTCAATGCTTACCGAATCAGTAGTTATCATTCCGCCTGCAACACTTGACTTTACTGTGCCGTTATTATCAGACAGTGAATAATTGAATGTATGAGTAAGTCTGTCATAAATGCTTCCATCGGATAAGGTAATGATCTGCTGCTGGCTGATTTCATCATCATCCTGAACCGGCTGACCTGTGAATATATCTACTGCGCCTTCATAATCCATATCAATTTCTGCGGCAGCAGTTTCAGTAAACAACACAGTTCCCACAACCAATGATGCGGAAACAGCCAGCAGCTTTTTAAAGATCATTGTTCCTCATTCTCCTCTCTGTATTTTCCAAGAACGATATCATTACGTTCTTCTAGATCATAGAATACCTCATCAGCCCTGAACATATGTGATCTCAACTCACCCATGTCCATAGTACCCATTTTATAAAAGGGACATTTATAGCTGGGAGTATACTTGGTTTTCAAAGGATAATTGCCAAAGGTAACAATAATAGCATTACCCGTTGATTCTTTATTGTTGAGCATCTGAAGCTCACTAGGATAGATAAGAGGTCTTACCTGTGTCTGAGAAGAAAGGTTTATATCCCCTTCCTTACTGCCTATGCTGGCAGAGGTACTTGTGGTACGAACGGTCATATTGCCGCACAGCTTTGAAAACTCCTCACAGGTACCAATATCGTTTGAACCGATAAACATTTTCATACCACAGTTACTCTTTACAATGTCAGCTACCTCATTTCCGTAAACATTGGAAAGCTGAGAGTAAGACTGTACAACCATATTGAACCAGATCTTTCTTGAACGTCCAACAGTTATCATCTTGTCAAATTTTTCTATTTTAGGCATATTACCAAACTCATCAAGAATAAAATAGACGTTTCTCGGCAATGACAGATCCTCTCTTGCAGAAGCAACTTTGATAAGTGCTTTGTACATACAAAGGATGAACACTGCCGCCAGACCATGTCTTGTATCCTTTTCATCCGGTATTTTCATGAACAAGGCTGTAGGCCGCTCAGCAAATGAAGCAGCATTAACGTCAGTTGCGCTTGTAAGTCCGCAAAGGCCACGGTCATTGAACATATTTAACTTATCAAAGGTGATGGACATATACGAGGAAAGTGTGGTATCTGCTGCCGACATTACCTGTCGTGACAGGGTGTATGCCTGAGATAGCTTGCTTCTGCCGTTAAAGTAGTCTTTTAAAGCTGCAAACTCATTTTCACTGTTGGTAAGTGCCTTATTAATATTGAAAAAGTTGAACTTTTCCTTTGTCATGCCCAGTCTTTCATCCTCGGAATCCTCCAGCATTGCAAGGCAGGTAGACATAATAATTGAACGTGCGCCTTTTTCCCATACAGGATCCTTTTCATTTTCAACAGGACATATTACTGAAACCAGATCATTAAGATCCTCATACATTTCATCATAAACCTTCTGACGTGTTACAGCAACATCATCCTGACAATGGGAAGGATCCGCATATGCTTTTCCCCGCCACTCAAACCATATACTGCCTTCTTCGGCAATACCATCAGGTTTGTCCAGCTTCTCATAAGATGCCATGCTGTCCTTATGAGCGATTATTCCTTTTCCGGCTGAAGCATACTCCTGATACATATCCCATATGTCACCCAGCGGATTCCATCGGCTGGAGGAATAAGTATCACGCAGATCAAGCAGAAGTACGTTATATCCACGTTCCTTCAAAAACTGAGAATGAAGTGAAAACAATTCCCCTTTCGGGTCTGTCATTATCATTGAACTGCCAGCATTTGATGCTCCAAGAAGCTGTATCATTGGATTGATAAATGTTGTTGTCTTACCTGAACCGGTAGCACCGATAATAAGACTGTGAGCACCTGAAAGAAAGTTTATCTTTAAATGTGATTTATTATCCAGTACAGCACGAACAGGAATACCATCCTTTGTTACACCTGACAGATCGTTATAATCATGTCCCGGGAAATATTTATCTCGTTCTTTATCAGTAAGGAAACGACTGTTTTCAAGGGAACCTTCAACTACATCTACTTTACCCTTCTGTCCCAGAAGCCCCTTTCCGGTGTGGAATATCCTGTCCATGTTATTGCCGGAAAAGATCCATACGATAAAACCGCCAACAATGACAAGCAGACCTATAAGCCAGGTCTTGGGTTGGATCAGCCATGCAAGTTCGATGGAAAACTTCCTTTCCTTATTGATAAAGCTGGAAACATAGCTTATTAGCTCCCTCACTATCCAACCGCTAAGCAGATCTACAACTATACCGCAAATAAGATATATGGCTATTTTTTTGTATGAGATGCTTTTTAAAAGCTCTTTTATCTTCATCATAGTACGAGTATCTCCGTATTCAAAGCGCAGTTTGGATCGTTAAAGTTATTTTCATATCCTTTTGGGATCAGTAAATGAGATTCTTTAGCTCGTTCCACAACAGAATTCTCGCTTCTATACATTCCCGATCTGATGGTATAACGACGATTAATCATTAGTATATCCTTAATAACTGTTTCCCGATAAAGATTTTTCACCTTGCTAAGGTCACCCGCCAGAAATGCTTCATTATTATATTTATACATATCAGTGGCTATATCTACAGTTTTTTGAGTATAATGATGTTCATATTCTGTTACACCCTTTTTTCCGGTAAGAGAATTCTTGACAGAGCTTCCAAGATATATGCCACCATTTTTTTCGATACTGTCTCTTGCTTTGGATGGTGGGTCATAATTAATAATAGATAATTGCTGGTCAGTACATTTATAACCATATATAGAACCGTAGGTTTTGGATGACTCGTATAGTTCAACACGAGAAGCATCACCCAGCCGTATAGAACCATATACCAGAAGTCCCATATTGATCAGCGTTGAACTGTTATCCAGATAAAATGGCACTTTAACAGCCTTATCATCATTAAGTCCTGCATATATAGCCCCACCCTGCTGAATAATTATATCTCCGCCGTTACATTTAATAGCACCGCAGCCTTTTTCAGCAGTACCGGCTCCCTGAAGAAATGGTGTTATGGTGCCGGAATCCTTTACCAGGATAGTACCGCCATTATTTATAATAGTACCATTATTTATAAATGTGCCGCTAATACTCAGTATTCCGCCTTTTTCTATAGTAATGGTCTCGCCGTTTTTCAGAATGACACCCTCGGCAGATTCTTCCTTTCCATCTGTGTCAATATAATCATTGGCACTAATGGATAATATCTGACCCTTTCTGACTGTAGTATTGCCCTTAATACATGAAAAACGTAATTTTTCACCCATGTACATTACTGCACAGTCATTCCATTTCCAGCTTCCATTCTGTGCGGCTACATAACCGCTATAATTAAACTGAAAGTCCGGGTCAGCAGTATTTGGAATATCATCAAATATCCTGAAGCCTACTCCCCTTCCTTCAATTATCTTAGACATAAATACCCAGCTTCCCCGCTGAGAATTTTCGATAAGCATTCTTGATCCGCCATCGCCTTTAACAGCTCTGACGTAATAATCGCTCATGTCACCCTCACCATTAGATAGTCTCATGGCGTATCTTGGTGAATGCACATCATCAAGACCATTATTATTACTGTTATTATTTGTACCATCATATTTCAGATACAAGCAATCACGATTGGTATTGGTATAGAATACATTCTTGCTCAGATCGATCTGGGGATCCTTATAATTCCAAGCCGAATCTTTTATTTTAAGGAACTGGCTTCTATCCTCATCAACATCACTATCATCATAATAAGGATTATCTGATTTTTTAAAGCGTTTTGCACCTTCAATAGCATCCGCTTCATAACCCAGACGAATACTGTTAGGGGCTGAAGCGCTGACATAGAAGAAGTTGTTTGATCCCATAAACAAAAG